>NZ_JBEYUS010000011.1:0-124707 GCF_040643635.1 Saccharopolyspora sp. NPDC047091 | reverse complement strand
GCTGAGAACCCGCGGGTGGTCCTGCTGCGTGCGTGGTCGCTGCTCAGCGGCTTCGCCGCTGACAGGACGAGGGCACTGATTCGGCTTCGCCGGGGATGGGTGCGGTGGTGTGGGTCCGTCGGGTGGTCGGCGGCTCAGCGGCTTCGTCGCTGACGAGCGACGGAGACCGATTCGGCTTCGCCGCTGGGGCTGGGCGGCGTGATCCCTCGCGCGTTGATGGCCGAGCTGTGGGGTTTCCGACCTCGGTGGTCGGGTTCTTGACGGGGGTGGTGGGTGGTCGGCAGGGTCCGGGGTGGATCACGGTGATGCTTGGTCGAGCTGAGCGAATGCCGGGTGTTGGTTACGTGGAGTGACTACTTTCCCGCGAATCGGTCGTTCTGATCTACCAAAGTAGGTACCTGCATACGTGGAAACCGCGATGTAGGTACACGGCCGGTGATGGACGGTTGGTTCTCGTGAGTTCCCCCGACCACACCTTCCCCCGAGCCCTGCCCACCCCCGAGCGCAAGACTCCGGCGGCGCTGCAGCGTCTGCAGGAGAAGGCGGTCCCGCAGCTGCGCGAGCTGTGGAGCATCGGCACCGCCATCGGCCCGCACCGCCTGTCCCCCCGGATGCGGACCGCCCAGATCGGTGCCGCGATCGTCGCGACCGGCGTGCTCAGCAGCATCCTCGGCGGCTCCCCCGCCGCCGAGGACACCGCGATCGAGCACGCCCCCCAGGTCCGCGCCGCTCCCGAAGCGGCTGCCGGGCACGTCCAGCCCGGACCGGTGAGTCCCCCGAACACCGGTCCCGGGCTGGACGGCGCGCCCGTCGGCGACCCCGTCGACGGCTGGATCGGCCAGGCGACCGCGGTCCTCGAGGCGAACGGCGTCTCCCGCGAGCAGATCGACCCGGAAGCGCTGCGCACGATCATCGAGCACGAGTCCGGCGGCGACCCGTCCGCCTCCAACGGCTGGGACTCGAACGCGGCCGCGGGCACCCCGTCCAAGGGCCTGATGCAGACCATCGACCCGACGTTCCACTCGTACGCGGTGCCCGGGCACCAGGACATCTGGAACCCGGTGGACAACATCGTGGCCGCCACCCGCTACTCCATCGACCGGTACGGCTCGATCTCGAACGTGCCGGGCGTGCAGGGCGTGAGCTCCGGCGGCTCCTACGAGGGCTACTGAGCGGATCCGGTGGCGCGCCGTTCGGCGGTGAGGCTCGCCAGGGTCCCGGCGAACGCCTCCTCCACCAGTTCGCGCATCGCCGACTCGGCGCGCGCCGGATCTCCGCCGCGGACGCACTCGGCGATCTCGCAGTGCAGCCGCAACGCGACCGGTTCCGGGTGTTCCGGCATCAGGCCGCGCCCGGTCCGCCAGCGCAGGACCTCGCCGAACACGCCCTCCAGCTGCGCGAACATCTCGTTGCCGGAGGCGGCCAGCACCAGGCCGTGGAAGGCGACGTCGGCCTCCAGGAACGTCTCCAGATCGCCGGCGCGCGCGGTGGCGACCATCCGCTCGGCCAGCCCGACCAGCCGGGCCGCCTGCTCGTGGCCGGCGTTGCGGGCGGCGGCCGCGGCGGCGACCGGTTCGACCGCGGTGCGCAGCTCGGCCAGCGTGCGGACCTGCGCGGACCGGTCCACCGCGAGCAGCCAGCGGATCAGCGCCGGGTCGAAGGTGTTCCACTCGGCGCGCGGGCGCACCACGACGCCGACGCGCTTGCGGCTGACCACCAGCCGGATCGAGGCCAGGGTGCGCACCACTTCGCGGGCGACGCTGCGGGAGATGCCGAACCGCTCCTCCAGCCCGTCGATGCGCAGCACGCTGCCCGGCGGGTGCACTCCCGCGCTGATCTCGTGGCCGAGCAGGTCGACCACCTGCCCGTGCAGTCCGCCGCTCACCGGGCTCCTTCCGTCGACGGCCCACTCTTCCAGCGCCCCGGACGTCGCGGGCACCTGACCGCACTATGCCGGTGACCCGACTAACAGAGCCGACTTAATCGGTTCACCAGCCTCAAAAGTCATACTTATTGGGGATCTGCTCCTAGGGTGGGCCGCGCACCGAGCTCAGCGAGGAGCCCCTCATGCCATTGCCGCACCCGACCGCCGCCCTGCTCGCGCAGGCCCCACCCGCAGCCTGGACCGGCCACGACACCCGGCTGCTGGCCGCCGCGGTCGCCGGCATCGCCGTCATCGTCGTGCTGATCAGCTGGGTGAAGCTGCACCCGTTCCTGTCGCTCGCGCTCGGCGCCGCGACCCTCGGCGTCACCGCCGGAATGCCGTTCGGCGACCTCGTCGAGACCTTCACGAAGGGGCTCGGCAGCACCGTCGGGGACGTGGGGCTGCTGGTCGCGCTCGGTGCCATGCTCGGCAGGCTGCTCACCGACACCGGCGGCGCCGAGCAGATCGTGGAGACCGTGCTGGCGCGCACCACCCGCCGCACCCTGCCGTGGGCGATGGTGTTCATCGCCGCGTTGCTCGGCCTGCCGATGTTCTTCGAGGTCGGCGTCGTGCTGCTGGTGCCGGTCGTGGTCATGGTCGCCGCCCGTTCCGAGCAGCCGATGCTGCGCATCGGCATCCCCGCGCTCGCCGGGCTCTCCATCCTGCACGGGCTGGTGCCGCCGCACCCCGGGCCGCTGGCCGCGGTGGACGCGCTCGGCGTCGACGTGGGCACCACCCTCGCGCTCGGCATCGTGGTGGCCATCCCCACCGCCATCGTCGCCGGTCCGGTGTTCGGCTCGTTCATCGCGAAGCGGGTCGAGCTGCCCGCCGCGTCCACGCTGCTCGGCAAGGCCCCCGGTCCGGACAGCGAGGGCAGGCGGCCCGGGTTCGCGCTGTCGGTGCTGATGCTGCTGCTGCCGGTGCTGCTGATGCTCGGCAAGTCCGTCGCCGACCTGGCGCTGACCGAGGGCACCGCCGCCTACTCGGCGCTGGACACCCTCGGCACGCCGGTGGTGGCGCTGGCGCTGACCGTGCTGCTGGCCATGGGCACCCTGGGGCCGCGCTCCGGGCTCGGCCGCGAACGGCTGTCCGGCATCGTCGGCGCCGCGCTGCCGCCGGTCGCCGGGATCATCCTCATCGTCGGCGCGGGTGGCGGGTTCAAGGAGACCCTCGTCGAATCCGGCGTCAACACGATGATCACCGACCTGGCCGCGGGCGCGCACCTGTCGCCGCTGGTGCTGGCCTGGCTGATCGCCGTCGGCATCCGGGTCGCCACCGGGTCCGCGACCGTCGCCACGATCTCCGCGGCGGGCATGGTCGCGCCGCTGGTCGCCGGGCTGGACCCGGTGCACGGGGCGCTGGTCGCGCTGGCCGTCGGCTCCGGCTCGCTGTTCTTCTCGCACCTCAACGACGCCGGGTTCTGGCTCGTGAAGGAGTACTTCGGGATGACCGTCGGGCAGACGCTCAAGACCTGGTCGGCGATGGAGACGATCCTGTCCGTGGTGTCGTTCGCGGTGCTCTGCCTCCTGGAGCTGCTGCTGTAGCCGGGAGGCCCCGGCCTCGCGGCCGGTATGATGGTTGGTCGGACTTTCGCCAGGGACGCATCGCACCCGTCGGCACATCCGTCCGGCACATCACGGTTGAGCACGAGGTGGAACCAAGTTGTCCAATGCCCGAGCTGATCGGGGACCCGACCGCACCGACGACCTAGCCGCCGAGCAGCAGTACGTCTCGACGCTCTACGACAAACTCGACGAACTCCGCCGGGACGCGACGAAGCGGCTCACGGACACGTTGCGGGAGACCGGCGGCACGCCGCAGGCCCGCACCGAACGCGACATCTCCACCACGATGTACACCGACAAGCTGACCCAGCTCAGCGCGGTCGAGCACGGCCTGTGCTTCGGCCGCCTCGACCTGGACAGCGACGAGGTCTTCCACATCGGGCGGATCGGCCTGTTCGACGAGGAGCGCGAGTACGAGCCGCTGCTCATCGACTGGCGCGCCCCGGCCGCGCGCCCCTTCTACCTGGCCACCGCCGCCGCCCGCGAAGGCGTGTGGCGGCGCCGCCACCTGCGCAGCAAGTGGCGCACCGTCGTCGAGCTCGAGGACGAGATCCTCGACCTGGACGCGGGCGAGCAGGGCAGCGACCTCGGTCTCGCCGGGGAGGCCACGCTGCTGGCCGCGCTCGACGCGCGCCGCACCGGGCAGATGGGCGACATCGTCGCCACCATCCAGGCCGAGCAGGACCGCATCATCCGCGCCCCCATGAACGGGGTGCTGGTGGTGCAGGGCGGGCCGGGCACCGGCAAGACGGCGGTGGCGCTGCACCGCGCCGCGTTCCTGCTCTACACCTACCGCGAGCAGCTGACCAAGCGCGGTGTGCTCGTGGTCGGTCCGAACTCCACGTTCCTGCGCTACATCGGGCAGGTGCTGCCGTCGCTCGGCGAGACCGGCGTGCTGCTGTCCACCGCCGGCCAGCTGTTCCCCGGCATCGACGCCACCGCCGACGAACCGGCGGCGGCCGCCGAGGTCAAGGGCCGCGGCGCGATGGTGCAGGTGCTCAACTCGGCCGTGCGGGACCGCCAGCAGGTGCCGAAGACCCCGATCGAGGTGCTGTTCGACCGGGAGCCGCTGACCATCGGCAAGAACCTCGTCTCGCACGCCCGCAGCCGCGCCCGCCGGTCCCGGAAGCCGCACAACCACGCGCGCCGGATCTTCCGCAAGGAGATGGTCTCCGGGCTGACCCGGCAGGTCGCCGACCGCCTCGGCCGCGACCTGCTGGACCGCCGCGACCTGGACGACATCGGCGCCGAGCTGCGCGCCGACGACGCGGTCGGCGAGGTCCTCGACTCGCTGTGGCCGCAGCTGACGCCGCAGCAGGTGCTCGACGACCTGCTCAGCGTGCCGAAGCGGCTCACCACCGCCGCCCGCAAGCACCTCTCCGATCAGGAGCGGCAGCTGCTGCTGCGCCCGCCGGGATCGCCGTGGACACCCGCGGACGCCGCGCTGCTGGACGAGCTGGCCGAGCTGCTCGGCGAGGACGACACCAAGGCCCGCGAGGAGCAGGCGCGGCAGGAGCGCGAGGAACTCGCCTACGCCCAGGGCGTGCTGCACCTCATGGAGCAGGACGAGGAGATCGCCGACGAGGAACGGCTCCGCGTCTCCGACGTGCTCGACGCCGAACTGCTCGCGCAGCGGCACCGCACCCGCAGCGACCTCACCGCCGCGGAACGCGCCGCCGAGGACCGCACCTGGACGTTCGGGCACGTCATCGTCGACGAAGCCCAGGAGCTGTCCACGATGGCGTGGCGGGTGCTGATGCGCCGCTGCCCCAGCCGGTCGATGACGCTCGTCGGCGACATCGCCCAGACCGGGGCGCTCGGCGGCGCGGCGTCGTGGGACGAGGTGCTGTCGCCGTACGTGATGGACCGGTGGAAGCTCGCCGAGCTGACCGTCAACTACCGGACGCCCGCCGAGATCATGGCGGTCGCCTCCGACGTGCTCGACGCGCTCGACACCGATCTGGAGGCGCCGACCTCGGTGCGCACCAGCGGGCACGAGCCGTGGACGCGGCGGGTTCCGGAGGCGGAGCTGGCCGCGGCGCTGCCGGGCCTGGTGCGCGACGAGCTCGCCGCCGTCGAGGGCACCCTCGCGGTGCTGCTGCCGCCGGAGCACCTCGCCGAGGTCGGCGGCCGCATCGCCGAACAGGTGCCGGAGGCCGAGGTGGGCGCCCAGGAGGACGGCCTCGAAGCGCGGGCCGTGGTGCTCACCGTCGAGCAGGCGAAGGGGCTGGAGTTCGACTCGGTGCTGGTCGCCGACCCGGACCGCATCCTCGGCGAATCGGCGCGCGGGCTCAACGATCTGTACGTGGCCCTGACCCGCGCCACCCAGCGCCTCGGCGTGGTCCACACCGGCGCGGCCCTCCCGGACGTCCTGGCGGCGCTCGGCGAGGAGTGATCGACACCCGCGGCGCGAGGCCGTCCCGGTTCAGGTGTGCTTCTTGCGACTGGGGACCACCTCGTGCCGCGGGTCCCACCAGAGAGCGTAGAAGCGGTTGTTCTCCACGAATCCGAACAGCCGCCGCTCCCCGGTGATCCGCAACCGGTGGATCACGTCGCGGTCGTCGAGCCCGAGCTCGACCAGGCGCTCCCAGGCAGGCTTCGCCAGGTCACCCAGCGGGTAGTCCTGCGAACGCTGGTGGCTGTGGATCACCTCGTTCACCGTCATGGACTCGAACGCGCTGATGCTGCGCAGCAACGTCTTGTGATCTTCCGGGGTGATGCGGGTCAGGCACCAGCTGCCGTTCAGATCCACTTTGGACAGGGAGACCATCAGCTTCGTGCCGGGGTCTCCCGGGGTCAGCGCGAGGCGAGGCCGCTTCTCCGCGGACGGTGCGGCCGCGCGGTGCATCTTCGGCACCGAGCTTCCGGCGGGCACCGCCTGCTGCTTCTTCGGCGACTTCCGGCTCACACGTCCTCCGCGTCCGCGTCGGCGCCGGTGAGCCCGTCGTAGTACTCGTGCATGGCGGCGTGCTCGATCACGGCGCTGCCGCGTTCACCGTCGCCCAGCCGCGCACGAGAACGCGCCTCCCGCCACGGTGCTTCGCGATGGGTGAGCTCGCTGAGCCAGTGCGCGGACCGGTCCGCGTACGCGTCGAGCACCGCTTCCACGCTGCCGCGTTCCGCCTCGTCCAGCACCGTCCGGTCACCGCCGAGGGCGTCCTCGGCGTTCAGCCGGAACTTCCCGCGGTGGCGGGCGTACAGCTCCGGTACCACCGGGCCGTTCGCCCACGCCTGGATAGGCTCGTCGAAGAGCGGGCGCTCCTCCCACACCAGGTGCCAGGCCTGGCTGTAGTACACGAGCTTCTGCAACTTCATGGCCGTCATCGGCCCCCGCCGGTGCAGGATGTACGCGGCCACGTCGTTCGCCTTCACCACTTCGCCCCCTCTCCTCGACGACGTCGACGATCCCACAGTGCCAGCGGACACCGACCGAATGCTCGGAAACGGGCGTTCGGCCGAGATCGCTCCACCCGATCTTGTGACATTCTCGGGAACCCCGTCGGAGATTCGACGCGAGGACCGATGTTCGGGGTGATGACCGGGCGGCGACGCCGCGTGAGGACCGGCTGCTGACAGCCGAAGCGGAGGGGTGCGTTCCGATGGCGGTACCGACCGAATTGCCCGCGGACGTGCGGACGTTGTGGGACTACCACGACCTGCGGCACGAGCCGCGCCGCTGCGACGTGGGCGTGGGGCTCGGCAGCCACGACCTCGGGGTCGCCACCCGCACCGCCGAGCTGTACCACGAGGGCTGGTTCCCGCGGATCGTGTTCACCGGCTCCAACGCGCCCACCACCGTCGAGCGGTTCCCGCGCGGCGAGGCGGTGCACTTCCGGGAGCACGCGCTGGAGCTCGGCGTGCCCGACGCGGCCATCGCGGTCGAGACCGCGGCCACGAACACCGGCGAGAACATCGACTTCACCCGCGCGCTGCTGGCCGAGCAGGGGCTGCTGCACGCCACGATCACGCTGATCTCCCGCCCGTACCAGCAGCGCCGCGCGCTCGCGACGGCGAAGAAGCGGTGGCCCGAGGCGGAATTCCGCTGCGCGGCGACCCGGCAGTCGCTGGCGGAGTACGTCGAGAGCATCGGCGACCCGGACCGGGTGATCACCATGCTGGTGGGCGACACGCAGCGCATCACCCGCTACGCCGAGCTCGGGTTCGCCGCCCCGCAACCCGTGCCCGCCGAGGTGCACGAGGCCTACCTGCGGCTCGTCGACGCGGGGTACACCGGCAGGCTCGTCCCGGACTGAGCCGAGCCGGGACCGAGCCGAGCGCGCCGGGCACGGCGCCCGCCACCGGCACCGGCACCGGCACCGGCGCGGTCGTCCGAGAACCGTCACCGGTACGCGGGCCCCGCGTACCGGCCCAGTGCCTGGCCGAACTGGTCCTCGGTCTCGCGGACGTCGCCGACGTCGACCAGCCGGTAGCCGGTCCAGCCGTTCTGCTGGACCACCCACGCCGCCGGAACTCCCGGGTTGTGCCCGTCCCGCGGCCACACCGTCAGGTAGGTGGCGGTGCTGCGCTCGTCCTTGGGCTTGCGCAGGGTGCTCAGCGAGACCCCGGCGACGTGCTGCCAGCCCAGCGCCACCCGCACCTTCCGCGCCGGGTGCTGGATCAGGATGCCGCGCTCGTCGATGCGCATCGTCATCGGCCGCAGCCCGTTGATCAGCATGACCACTCCGGCCACGACACCGACCGGCGCCGCGAAGAAGACGTAGTTGATCCGCACGGCCGTGTCCGCGGTCAACCCGCCGATCAGCATCACGGTCATGACCGCCCCGATCGCGATCAGGAATCCGCCGCCGATCGCCCTGTTCAGGCTCCGGTGGAAATCCACGTTCCCTCCCCATCCACTGTGGACATCTGCGGGCCGTGGTCACGCCCCGGAGGGGGAGCTTAAAGATCAACCGGCTCGCGCGTGGCCGGTTCGACGGGACGATCCCGTGAACCGGCCCACGCGAGGACCGTGCGGCGCGGGACGAATCGTGCGAAACCCCCCTGCGGCGGATCAGACCGCGAGGGGCAGCGCCGTCGGGTGCACCGGCGACGGCAGGTCGGAGGCACCGGTCAGGTGCGCGTCCACCGCGTTCGCCACCGAGCGGCCCTCCGCGATGGCCCACACCACCAGCGAGGCGCCGCGGTGCGCGTCACCGCAGACGAACACGCCCGGTGCCGCGGTCTCCCAGTCCGAGCCGCAGCCGATGGTGCCGCGCCGGGACAGCTCGATGCCGAGCCCGTCCAGCAGCGGCATGTGCTCCACGCCTTCGAAGCCGATCGCGAACAGCGCCAGGTCGCACGGCACCTCCTCGGCTTCCGCGGACACCGGCACCACCTGCCGCCTGCCGTCGGCGTCCCGCTCCACGCGCACCTCGCGCAGCCGCACCGCGCGCACGTGGCCCTCGTCGTCGCCGACGAACGCCTCCACGGCCACCGCGAACTTCCGCTCGCCGGCCTCCTCGTGCGCCGGGTAGGTGCGCAGCACGTACGGCCAGGTCGGCCACGGCGACAGGTCGTCGTCGCGGCGCGTCGGCGGCTGCGGGTACTGGTCGAGCTGGGTCACGCTCAGCGCGCCCTGCCGGGTCGCGGTGCCGTAGCAGTCTGCGCCGGTGTCACCGCCGCCGATGACGACGACGTGCTTGCCGTGCGCGGAGATCGACGTCGGCCCGTCGCCCTCCACCTCGCGGTTGGCGGGCACCAGGTGCTCCATCGCCAGGTGCACGCCGGTCAGCTCGCGGCCCGGCACGGTGCGGTCGTCGCGGCCGCGCAGCGCGCCCACCGCGAGCACCACGGCGTCATGCCCGGCACGCAGCTGCTCCACGGTCAGGTCCACGCCGACCTCGCAGCCGGTGACGAACTTCGTGCCCTCGGCGCGCATCTGGGCCAGCCGCCGGTCCAGGACGGACTTCTCCATCTTGAACTCGGGGATGCCGTAGCGGAGCAGGCCGCCGATGCGGTCGTCCCGCTCGTACACCGTCACCTCGTGCCCGGCGCGGGTCAGCTGCTGGGCGGCGGCCAGGCCCGCCGGACCGGAGCCGACGACGGCGACCCGGTGGCCGGTGTGCGATTCGGGCGGGCTCGGGTGCACCTGGTCCTGCTCCCAGGCGACCTCCGCGATGGTCTCCTCGACGCGCTTGATCGTCACCGCGCCACCGGCGTCCGGGGAGATCGCCAGCACGCACGCCGCCTCGCACGGGGCGGGGCACAACTTCCCGGTGAACTCCGGGAAGTTGTTCGTGGCGTGCAGCCGGTCGCTCGCCCGGTCCCACTGGCCGCGGCGGACCTGGTCGTTCCACTCCGGGATGAGGTTGCCCAGCGGGCAACCGGCGGAACCCGAGTGGCAGAAGGGGATTCCGCAGTCCATGCAGCGCGCGGCCTGTGTGGACACCTCCGCCTTCTGGTCCGATGTGGACAGCGCGGCGTAGACCTCGCGCCAGTCGCCGAGCCGCTCGTCGTAGGGGCGCTTCGGCGCCTCGGCCCGGGAGAACTTCAAGAAACCCTTCGGGTCAGCCACGGGACGCCTCCATGATCGCCTCTTCCACGTCGCGGCCCTCGGAACGGGCCAGCCGCATCGCCTCCAGCACCCGCGCGTAGTCGCGGGGCATGATCTTCGAGAACGCCGCGGAACGCCGCGTCCAGTCCCCCAGCAGCGAAGCCGCCACCGTGGAACCCGTGCACTCGTGGTGGCGGCGGACCACCTCGTGCAGCCACTTCAGGTCCTTCGCCGTGGGCTGCTGCACGTCCACCATCGCCGTGTTCACCCGCACCGGATCGAGGTCCAGCACGTAGGCGATACCGCCGGACATGCCCGCGGCCACGTTGCGCCCGGTGCCGCCGAGCACCACGGCGCGGCCGCCGGTCATGTACTCGAAGGCGTGGTCCCCCGCGCCCTCGGCGACCGCGGTGGCCCCCGAGTTCCGCACGCAGAACCGCTCCCCGACCTGGCCGCGCAGGAACAGCTCGCCCGAGGTGGCGCCGTAGCCGATCACGTTGCCCGCGATCACCTGGTCCTCGGCGGCGAACGCCGAATCCCGGTGCGGGCGCACCACGATGCGACCGCCGGAGAGGCCCTTGCCGACGTAGTCGTTGGCGTCGCCGACCATCTCCAGCGTCACGCCCGGTGGCAGGAACGCGCCCAGCGACTGCCCGGCCGAACCTTCCAGCTCCACCCGGATCGTGTCGTCCGGCAGGCCCGCGCCGCCGTAGCGGCGGGTGACCTCGGCGCCGAGCAGGGTGCCCACGGTGCGGTTGACGTTGCGCACCGGCAGCCGCAGCCGCACCGGGTGCGCGTCCTCCAGCGCCGCCTCGGCCAGCTGGATCAGCGTGCGGTCCAAGGCCTGGTCGAGGCCGTGGTCCTGCTCGCGGACGCGGCGGCGCACCGCCGAGTACGGGGTCTCCGGCTCGGCGAACAGCGGCGTCAGGTCCAGGCCGGTGGCCTTCCAGTGCTCCACGGCCTCGTCGGTGCGCAGCGCGCTGACCTGGCCGATCGCCTCGTCCAGGGTGCGGAAGCCCAGCTGCGCCAGGTGCTCGCGGACCTCCTCGGCGACGAACTCGAAGAAGTTCACCACGTGCTCGACCTGGCCGTTGTAGCGCTTGCGCAGCTCCGGGTTCTGGGTGGCCACGCCCACCGGGCAGGTGTCCAGGTGGCAGACGCGCATCATCACGCAGCCCTCGACCACCAGCGGCGCGGTCGCGAAGCCGTACTCCTCGGCGCCGAGCAGCGCGGCGATCACCACGTCGCGGCCGGTCTTCATGCCGCCGTCGACCTGCACGGTGATCCGGTCGCGCAGGCCGTTGAGCAGCAGCGTCTGCTGCGTCTCGGCGAGCCCGATCTCCCACGGGGTGCCCGCGTGCTTGAGCGAGGTCAGCGCGGCCGCGCCGGTGCCGCCGTCGTGCCCGGACACCAGCACCACGTCCGCGTGCGCCTTGCTCACGCCGGCCGCGACCGTGCCCACGCCGACCGAGCTGACCAGCTTCACGTGCACCCGCGCCCGGTCGTTGGCGTTCTTCAGGTCGTGGATCAGCTGCGC
Source organism: Saccharopolyspora sp. NPDC047091 (assembly GCF_040643635.1). NCBI lineage: Bacteria > Bacillati > Actinomycetota > Actinomycetes > Pseudonocardiales > Pseudonocardiaceae > Saccharopolyspora > Saccharopolyspora sp. NPDC047091. The sequence goes on along the minus strand of NZ_JBEYUS010000011.1, from coordinate 113,188 downwards.
CAGGTCCTCGATCGAGTAGATGTCGTGGTGCGGCGGCGGCGAGATCAGCCCGACGCCCGGCGTGGAGTGCCGCGTCTTCGCGATCCACGGGTACACCTTGTGCGCGGGCAGCTGGCCGCCCTCGCCGGGCTTCGCGCCCTGCGCCATCTTGATCTGCACGTCGGTCGCGTTGACCAGGTATTCGCTGGTGACGCCGAAGCGGCCCGAGGCGACCTGCTTGATGCCGGAGCGGCGCTCGTCGTCGTAGAGCCGGTCGGCGTCCTCGCCGCCCTCGCCGGAGTTGGAGCGGCCGCCGATGCGGTTCATCGCGATCGCCAGCGTCTCGTGCGCCTCCGCGGAGATCGCGCCGTAGCTCATGCCGCCGGTCGCGAACCGCTTCATGATCTCCGAGATCGGTTCGACCTCGTCGATCGAGATGGGTTCCCGGCCGCTGTCGAGCGCGAACATGCCGCGGACGGTGCCGCCCTTGCGGGCCAGCCGGTCGCACTCGGCGGTGTACTCGCGGTACGCCTCGACCTTGCGGGTCTTGGTGGCGTGCTGCAGCAGGAACACCATCTCCGGGGAGAACAGGTGCAGTTCGCCTTCGCGGCGGTACGCGTACTCGCCGCCGACCTCCAGCCTGCGGTGCGCCCGGTCCGTCGGGTTGTCCGGGTAGGCGCGGCGGTGCCGCAGCGCGACCTCTTCGGCCAGCGCGTCCAGCTCGACGCCGCCGAGCTGGGTGCCGGTGCCGGTGAAGTACTCGGCGACCAGTTCCTTCGACAGGCCGACGGCTTCGAAGATCTGCGCGGCCGTGTAGGCGCCGACGGTGGAGATGCCCATCTTCGACATCACCTTCAGCACGCCCTTGACCAGCGCCTGCACGTAGTTGCGGATCGCCACCCGCGGCCGGATCCCGGTGATCTGGCCGGTCGAGATCATGTCCTCGATCGTCTCGAACGCCAGGTAGGGGTTGACCGCGGCGGCGCCGAAGCCGAGCAGCGCGGCGATGTGGTGCACCTCGCGGGCGTCCCCGCTCTCCACGACCAGCGCCACCTTCAGCCGCTCCTTGGTGCGCACCAGGTGGTGGTGCACCGCGGAGACCAGCAGCAGCGACGGGATCGGCGCCAGCCGGTGGTCCGAGTCCCGGTCCGAGAGCACTAGTACTCGTGCGCCCGCACGAATCGCCTCGGAGGCTTCCTCGCGCACCCGTTCGACGGCGTCCGCCAGCGCCTCGGCACCGCCGTCGGCCTCGTACAGGCCGGGCAGCACGGTGCAGGCGAAACCGGGCAGGTCGCCGTCGGAGTTGATGTGGATGAGCTTCGCCAGCTCGTCGTTGTCGATCACCGGCGTCGGCAGCACCACGTGCCTGCACGAGGCCGCGACCGGCTCCAGCAGGTTCTGCTCCGGGCCCATCACCCGCGCCACCGAGGTGACGATCTCCTCCCGGATCGCGTCCAGCGGCGGGTTCGTGACCTGCGCGAAGTGCTGCACGAAGTAGTCGTAGAGCAGCCGGGAGCGCTGCGAGAACGCGGCCTGCGGCGTGTCCGAGCCCATCGAGCCCAGCGGCTCTCCCCCGCCGGAGGCCATCGGCGACAGCAGCAGCGACAGCTCTTCCTCGGTGTAGCCGAACGTGAGCTGGCGGCGCACCACCGACTCGTGGCTCTGCACCACGTGCTCGCGGTCCGCGAGCTGGCCCAGGTTCAGCTGGCCCGCGTGCAGCCACTCCTCGTAGGCGTGCTGCTCGGCGAGCTCGGTCTTGATCTCGTCGTCGTCGACGACGCGGCCCTGCTCGGTGTCGATCAGGAACATGCGGCCCGGCTGCAACCGGCCCTTCGCGACGACCTCCGCCGGTTCCAGGTTCAGCACCCCGGACTCGCTGGCCAGCACCACCCGGTCGTCGGCGGTGCGCCACCAGCGCGCCGGGCGCAGCCCGTTGCGGTCCAGCACCGCGCCCACCAGGGAACCGTCGGTGAAGGTGACGCAGGCCGGGCCGTCCCACGGCTCCATCAGGCCCGCGTGGAAGCGGTAGAACGCCTTGCGCTTCGGATCCATCTCGGCGTGGTTCTCCCACGCCTCCGGGATCATCATCAGCACCGAGTGCGGCAGCGACCGCCCGCCCAGGTGCAGCAGCTCCAGCACCTCGTCGAACGACGCCGAGTCCGAACCGTCCTCGGCGCAGATCGGGTACAGCCGGGACAGGTCGCCCGGGATCAGGTCGGACTCCAGCAGCGCCTCCCGGGACCGCATCCGGTTCCGGTTCCCGCGGATCGTGTTGATCTCGCCGTTGTGCGCCATGTAGCGGAACGGGTGCGCCAGCGGCCACGACGGGAAGGTGTTCGTGGAGAACCGGCTGTGCACCACCGCGATCGCCGAGACCAGGCGCTCGTCGGTGAGGTCCGGGAAGAACAGCGGCAGCTGCTCGGTGGTCAGCATGCCCTTGTAGACGAAGGTGCGCGCCGACAGCGACGCGAAGTACAGCTCGGTGCCGGCCCGCGCGGACTCCCGCTCGGCGCGCTTGCGCAGGCAGAACGCCAACCGGTCCAGCTCCAGCCCGGCCTGCCCGGACGAGCCCTCGACCAGCAGCGTCGCGAAGTGCGGCATGCACTCCAGCGCGGTGGTGCCCACCTCGGCGGCCGCCGGGGCGATCGGCACCTCCCGCCAGCCCAGCACGCGCAGGTCCTCTTCGGCGGCGATGCGCTCCACCAGCGCCACCGCCTCCGCGCGCAGCGCCGGATCGGCGGGCAGGAACGCGAGGCCCGCCGCGTAGCGCGCGCGACCGGCCGCGTCCGGCTCGGGCAGATCGAACCCCGTACAGGAGCGCAGCAGCTCATCGGGCAGCTGCAGCAGCACCCCGGCGCCGTCCCCACTGGTCGGTTCCGCGCCCGCGGCCCCGCGGTGGTCGAGATTCGCCAGCGCGGTCATCGCATCGGCCACGATGCCGTGCGAGCGGCGCCCCTGGACGTCGGCCACCATGGCGACCCCGCAGGAATCGTGCTCGGAAGCGGGGTCGTACAGACCCTGAGCGGCGGGAAAGGCAGAGAAGACCACTGCGCAAACCTCCCTCGTCGGTACTCGTGCGGAAAGACCACCGCGGTAGTCGCGTTGATCTCTTCTGGGCACGGGACGACGCTGGCCCGCGTGGGCGTCCGGCGCTGGACGGGTGGTCGGCCGAGCCGGGCAACGGCACCGGACTCGGCGATGCGAGACGTTCGGCGACCGGACCGGGCGCGGATGTCGACCTGGCTCGCGAAGCTCGACCCCGCCGGCAACGCGGGACCGGGGAATTCACGAGCGCCTGCGGCCACGACCCGGAGTTCGACGAACCTTAACAACGACGATACCCGGAAGCAGCACCGCAAGTCAGCTCTCAGCCCGCGTGAATATTCCGACGTCCGACCGAACCGCGTCAAGACCGCACGCCGCGGAACCCCTGCGCACCCCGGCAACCGGGGCGGGACGATCAGCTCCTGGTACCTTTCCAGCTCGGGGCGCTCGCGGCGGCGAATTCCGGTGCGTTCGCGCGGGCGTCGCCGTCCGCCACCGCACCCGGTGCGCACCCGTGGCGCACCGGCCCGACCACGAGGACGCCATGCTCGGGTTCCGCCGCCTCCCCGCCCTGCTGCTGACGGTGCTGGCCCTGCTGTTCGCAGGCACCGCGTGCGCCACGCGCACCCCGTCCCCGGCACCCGAAGCCCCCGTCGAAGACCCCGCGGCCGCGTTCCCCGCGGAGATCACCATCGACGGCCAGCAGCCGATCACGCTGCCCCAGCAGCCCAAGCACATCGTGTCGCTGAGCCCCACCGCCACCGAATCGCTCTACGCGATCGGCGCGGGCGAGCAGGTCGCGGCCGCCGACCGGTTCTCCGACTACCCCGCCGACGCGCCTCGCACCGAACTCAACGGCCTCACCAGCGACGCCGCCGCCGTCGCCGGCCACGACCCGGACCTGGTCATCGCGCCCGACGGCGCCGGGAAGCTCGTCGAGGGGCTGCGCGAGCTGGAGATCCCGGTGCTCGTCACGCCCGCCGCGAAATCGCTGGACGACGCCTACGCGCAGATCGAGACCCTCGGCCAGGCCACCGGGCACAGCAGGCAGGCGCGGGACGTCACCGGCCGGATGCGCGCGGACATCGCGAAGATCGTCGCCGACACGCCGAAGGCGCCGGAACCGCTGAGCTACTTCCACGAGCTCAGCCCCGACTACTACACCGCCACCTCCCGCAGCTTCATCGGCAGCGTGTACGGGCTGTTCGGGCTCACCAACATCGCCGACGACGCCGAGGGCGAGTTCCCGCAGCTCGCGCAGGAGCGGATCGTGCAGGCCGACCCCGACTTGATCTTCCTCGCCGACACGGACTGCTGCGGCGCCACCGCCGAGTCCGCCGCCGCCCGGCCCGGCTGGGACACCCTCACCGCCGTCCGCGAGCGCCGGGTCGTCCCGCTCGACGAGGACGTCGCCGGACGCTGGGGACCGCGCGTGGTCGACCTGGTGCGCGCGGTCGCCGACTCCGTGTCCCGCGCCCAGCGGCCCTGAGCCGGGTGCGCGGCACGACCCGGCTGCGGCCCGGACCGCTGCTGGCGGGCGTCGCGGCGCTGCTGCTGGCCCTGCTGGTCTCGGTGCTGCTCGGGGCCGCCGACCTCGGCTGGACCCGGGTGCTCGCCGAGATCGGCGCCCAGCTCACCGGCGGGCACTCCCCGCTGTCCGAACGGGAGGCGGCGATCCTGTGGCGTCTGCGGGTACCGCGCGCGGTGCTCGGGGCGCTCGTCGGGGCCGCGCTCGCCGTGTCCGGCGCCGCCTTCCAAGGCGTGTTCCGCAACCCGCTCGCCGACCCGTACCTGCTCGGTGCGGCCAGCGGCGCGGGCCTCGGCGTCACCCTCGTGATCACGGTGCTGCCGGATGCCACCGCCGCGCCCGGAGCCGCGCAGGCCGCCGCGTTCGCCGGGGCGCTCGCCGGCGTCGCCACCACCTGGCTGCTGGGGCGCGCGGCGGGCGGCGGCGCCGCGACCCTGGTGCTCGCCGGAGTCGCCGTCGGCGCGTTCCTCTCCGCCGGGCAGACGTTCCTGCAACAGCTCCAGTTGCAGAGCCTGCAGCAGGTCTACCTGTGGATACTCGGGCGGCTGAGCACCGCGGGCTGGACCGACGTGCTGCTGGTGCTGCCGCTCGTCGTCGTCTCCGGCGCGGTGCTGTGGGCCTGCGCCCGGCTGCTCGACGTGCTCGGCACCGGTGACGAAGAGGCGGCGGCGCTCGGCGTGCACCCCGGCCGGGTCCGCGCCATCGTGCTGCTGGCCGCCTCGCTCGCCACCGCCGCGGCCGTGTCCGTCGCCGGGCTCATCGGCTTCGTCGGGCTCGTCGTCCCGCACCTGGTGCGGCTCGCGTTCGGCGGCGGCAACCGGATCGTGGTGCCGCTGTCGCTGCTGTTCGGCGGGGCGTTCCTGGTGCTGGCCGACGTCCTCGCGCGCAGCGTCCTCGCCCCCGCCGAACTGCCCATCGGCGTGATCACCGCGTTCACCGGGGCCCCGTTCTTCGCCCTGCTGCTGCACCGGAGCAGGCGCGCATGACCGGGCTGCGGGTGCGCGAGCTGACCGCCGGATACCGGCGGCGCACCGTGCTGGCCGGGGTGTCCGCCGAGGTGCCCACCGGTGGCTGGCTCGCCGTCATCGGCCCCAACGGCTCCGGAAAGTCCACGCTGCTCAAAGCCGTCGCGGGGCTGCTGCCGCACCGCGGCGAGGTGCTCGTCGACGGCGAGCCGCTGCACCGGGCCGGGCGGCGCGCACGGGCCCGGCTGCTCGCCTACGCGCCGCAGACCCCGCAGCTGCCGCCGGGGCTCACCGTCACCGACTACGTGCTGCTCGGCCGCACCCCGCACCTCGGGCTGCTCGGACGGGAAGGACGCCGCGACCTCGACGTCGTCGAGCACGTCGTGGAGCGGCTCGACCTGGCCGGGCTCGCCCGGCGACCGCTGACCGAGCTCTCCGGCGGCGAACGGCAGCGGGCCGTGCTCGGGCGGGCGCTGGCCCAGCGGGCCGGAGTGCTGCTGCTGGACGAACCGACCACCGGACTCGACCTCGGACACGCGCAAGCACTGCTCGACCTGGTGGACGAGCTGCGGCGCGAACTCGGCACCACCGTCGTCACCACGCTGCACGACCTGACGATCTCCGCGCAGTACGCCGAACGCTTGCTGCTGCTCGCCGACGGGGCCACCGCCGCGCACGGCCCGCCCGCCGAGGTGCTCACGCCCGAAGTGCTCACCGAGCACTACGACGCCCGGGTGGTGGTGCTCACCGGTCCCGACGGGACGCCGGTGATCGCACCGGTGCGGGGTTGACCTCGACCTTCCCCGGCCTGCGGGCTCGTACGAGAACGGCCGCGCCTCCGGGGTCGGTGGCGCGGCCGTAGTCGGAACGGTTCGGGTCAGTCGTCGCGTTCGGAGTCCTCGGAGGTCTTCTCGCTCGTCGCGGCGGAGGGCTCCTTCGGGCGGTCGGCCTGCTCGTCCGCCTGCTTCGACCCGGTGGTCTTCGCGTCCGTGGTCTTCGAGTCGTCGGCCTTCGCGTCCACTGCCGTCGCGTCGTCGGACTTCGCGTCACCGGATGTGCCACCACCGGAAGCAGCGCCGGATTCCCGAGCGCCGGACTCCGCCGCGTCCGCCTCCTCACCCGCGTCGGCCCGCGCCGCCCCGCCGGAACCGGCCGCGGGCTCCGCGTAGTCGTCGTCGCCCGGCAGCGGCTTGCCGCGCAGCAGCGCCGGATCCTCCCGCTTGCCGCGCACCACCAGCAGGTAGATCACGGCCAGCGCGAACACCACGAGCGAGGTGACCACGTTGATGCGCACGCCGAACACGTGGGTGGCCGCGTCGGTGCGCATCATCTCGATCCACACCCGGCCCGCCGTGTACCCGGCGACGTACAGCGCGAACACCCGGCCGCGCCCCATCCGGAACCTGCGGTCCGCCCACACCAGCAGCACCGCGATCAGCAGGTTCCACAGCAGCTCGTACAGGAACGTCGGGTGCACCACCGCCAGCGGCGCGCCCTGGTCGACCGCGTGCCCGGCGATCGGGTTCACCACGCCGAACTCGTCGACCCGCCGGTAGATCTCCAGGCCCCACGGCACCGTGGTCGGGCTGCCGTAGAGCTCCTGGTTGAACCAGTTCCCCAACCGGCCGATGGCCTGCGCCGTGATCAGCGCCGGGGCGATCGCGTCGGCGAAGGCGGGCAGCGGCACGCCGCGCCTGCGGCAGCCGATCCACGCGCCGACCGCACCGAGGGCCACCGCGCCCCAGATGCCGAGGCCGCCCTCCCAGACCTTCAGCGCGTCGATCGGGTCGCGGCCCGGGCCGAAGTACTTGTACCAGTCCGTCGCCACGTGGTAGAGCCGACCGCCGACCAGGCCGAACGGCACCGCGAACACCGCGATGTCGGTGACCGTGCCCGGACGTCCGCCGCGGGCCTGCCAGCGCCGGTCGCCCCACAGGATCGCGACCACGATCCCGGCGATGATGCACAGCGCGTAGGCGCGCAGCGGCACCGGGCCGAGGTACCAGACCCCTTGCGGGGGGCTCGGGATGTTCGCCAGGAACGAGGTCGCCGGGGCAGCGAGGTTGTGCGCGCTCACCCGAACACCGTATCGGTCCGCCGCGCCACCCCCATCGCCAGGTGAACGGCCCGCCCGTCCGAACCGGTGGGCCGTTCACCCGGGGTGCTTCAGCGGGAGCGGACTCCCCGGCCCAGTTCGGCGGCGATCTCGCGGACGCCCGCGGGCCCGTCCTGCTCAGCGCGGTTGATGAACGCCGAGCCGACGATGACGCCGTCGGCGAACTTCGCGACCTGCGCGGCCTGCTCGCCGGAGCGGACGCCGAGGCCCACCCCGATCGGCAGGTCGGTGTGCGCGCGGGTCCGCCGCACCAGGCCTTCCGCCTGGTCACCGACGGTGTCGCGGGCACCGGTCACGCCCATCACCGAGGTGGCGTAGACGAACCCGGAGCTGGCCTTCGCCGTCATCGCCAGCCGCTGCTCGGTCGAGGACGGGGCGACCAGGAAGATCCGGTCCACGCCGTGCGCCTCGCTGGCGGCCATCCAGTCGTCGGCCTCGTCCGGCACCAGGTCCGGCGTGATCACGCCGAGCCCGCCCGCGGCGGCCAGGTCGCGGGCGAACGCGTCCGGCCCGTACTGGTGCACCGGGTTCCAGTAGGTCATCACCACGGCGTGCTTGCCCGCGTCGGCGATCGAGGACACCACGTCGAACAGGTCCCGGACCCGGAACCCGGCGCGCAGCGCCACGTCCCCGGCGGCCTGGATGGTCGGTCCGTCGATCACCGGGTCGGAGAACGGGACGCCGACCTCCACCACGTCGCAGCCGGGCCCGTCGTCGGTACCGGCGAGCATGCCCGCCAGCAGTTCCTTCGAGCCCTCGACCGTGGGGTAGCCCGCGGGCAGGTACCCGATCAGCGCCGCGCGGTCCTCGGCGCGGCAGGTCGCGAACACCTCGTGCAGGCTCACCGCGCCGCCTCCCCGTCTGCGTCGTCCGCCACCGGCTCGCCCGACTCGTCGACGAGGCCGAAGTACTTCGCGGCGGTGTCCATGTCCTTGTCGCCGCGACCGGAGAGGCTCACCAGCAACGTGGCGTCCGGCCCCAGCTCGCGGCCCAGCCGCAGCGCGCCCGCGAGGGCGTGCGCGGACTCGATGGCCGGGATGATGCCCTCGGTGCGGGACAGCAACCGGAACGCCTGCATCGCCTCGTCGTCGGTGACGGCGATGTACTCGGCGCGACCGGCGTCCTTGAGGTACGAGTGCTCCGGCCCCACGCCCGGGTAGTCCAGGCCCGCCGAGATCGAGTAGGCCTCGGTGATCTGCCCGTCCTCGTCCTGCAGCAAGTAGGAGCGGGCGCCGTGCAGCGTGCCCGGCGTGCCCTTGCTCAGGGTGGCGCCGTGCTCACCGCTGTCCAGGCCGTGCCCGGCCGGCTCGCAGCCGATCAGCCGCACGCCCGGGTCGTCGATGAAGCCGTGGAAGATGCCGATGGCGTTGGAGCCGCCGCCGACGCACGCCACCACCGCGTCCGGCAGCCCGCCGAACTGCGCCAGCGACTGCTCGCGGGACTCCTCGCCGATGATCTTGTGGAAGTTGCGGACCATCACCGGGAACGGGTGCGCCCCGGCCGCCGTGCCCAGCAGGTAGTGGGTGTCCTCGACGTTGGCGACCCAGTCCCGCAGCGCCTCGTTGATCGCGTCCTTCAGCGTCGCCGAGCCGTTCGCCACCGGCCGCACCTCGGCGCCCAGCAGCCGCATCCGCGCCACGTTCAGCGCCTGCCGCTCGGTGTCGACCTGTCCCATGTAGATCACGCAGTCGAGGTCGAGCAGCGCGCAGGCCGTCGCCGTGGCCACGCCGTGCTGACCGGCACCGGTCTCGGCGATGACGCGGCGCTTGCCCATCCGCTTGACCAGCAGCGCCTGCCCCAGCACGTTGTTGATCTTGTGGGAGCCGGTGTGGTTCAGGTCCTCGCGCTTGAGCAGGATGCGCGCCCCGCCCGCGTGCTCGCCGAACCGCTTCGCCTCGGTCAGCAACGACGGGCGCCCCGCGTAGTCGCGCAGCAGCCGCGCCAGCTCGTTCACGTACTCCGGGTCCAGCTGCGCCTTCTCGTACTCCGCGGCCAGCTCGTCCTGCGCGGCGATCAACGCCTCCGGCATGAACCGGCCGCCGTAGGGGCCGAAGTGGCCCCGCTCGTCCGGGTCGTGCCCCTCGGGCACCGGACGGCCCGGCCGGTGCGCGCGATCGTGCTGCGCGTCGTGCACCGTCGCCATCTAGGTCACCTCTCTAGTAGTCCTCAGCCGCCGGAGTCCGGCCGCGCACCGCACGCCGCACGCGCGGCACCTCACCTCGGGTTCCCGGAACCGGCGCCGCGACACCGGCGACCGCCGACGCCGCCGCCGAGCGGTCCGAAACCGGATGCGACCGGACCCGGGGCCGGTCAGCCCCGAACCCGGTCGACGTCGAACCCGGTCGACGTCCAGCCCGGTCGGCACCGAGCCCGGTCAGCCCCGGGCCGGTCGGCGCCGAGCCCGGGGACCGGATGCGAACGGCGCCGACATCCGGCGACCGCCCGGGCAGATCAGCGGCTGGGCCGCGGGCACGCCGGGTGCGAGCCGGCCGTCACCAGCTGGGTCACCGCGACCCGCGGGTTCTCGCTGGTCACCAGGCCTTCGCCGACCAGCACCGCGTCCGCGCCCGACCCCGCGTAGGCCATCAGGTCGCTCGGGCCGCGCACGCCGGACTCCGCCACCTTCAGCACCTCCGGCGGCAGGCCGGGCGCGATCCGCCCGAAGACCTCGCGGTCCACGTCCAGGGTGTGCAGGTTGCGGGCGTTGATGCCGATGACCTTCGCCCCGGCCTCCAGCGCGCGGTCCGCCTCCTCGGCGGTGTGCACCTCGACCAGCGCGGTCATGCCCAGCGACTCGACCCGGTCCAGCAGGGCCTCCAGCGCGTTCTGCTCCAGGGCGGCCACGATCAGCAGCACCATGTCCGCGCCGTGCGCGCGCGCCTCGTGCACCTGGTACGGGCTGACCACGAAGTCCTTGCGCAGCAGCGGAGTGGCCGGGACCTTCGCCCGCACCGCGTCGAAGTCCGCCAGCGAACCGCCGAAGCGGCGCTGCTCGGTCAGCACGCTGATCACCCGCGCGCCCGCCTCCGAGTAGTCCGCGGCCAGGTCGGCGGGTTCGCCGATCTCCGCGAGCTCACCCTTCGACGGGCTGCGCCGCTTCACCTCCGCGATCACGCCGACGCCGGGCGCGCGCAGCGCGGCCAGCGCGTCGTGCGGCGGTGGCGCCGCGGCCGAACGCTGCTTGATCTCGTCGAACGGAACGGCGGATTCGCGGGAGGCCATGTCCTCGCGAACGCCTTCGATGATGGATTCCAGAACGCTCACTCGAACACCTCGCCACGCGTGCCCCGAACACTCGCCCGCAGGTCTCGAAAATCGTCATTGACGCAGCCGAACTCAGCGCGCTCGATCACGACACTCCCCTTCCCGCCGTGCCGTTCGCATGGCCGATGCTAACCCCGCGCGGTGCGGCCGCCGCCCAAGGGGTCGGTACAACGTCCCTGCACAGCAAGGACCTTCGTCCCTTGCCGACTCCGATCGACGGACTCCCCGCCGCCACCCGGACGTACCCGAACCGGTGCCGGGACCGCGCTGCGCGCGCGGCTAGCGCTCGTCGGTCGGGTCCGCTCCCTCGTCCAGAGCGTCCCACAGCCTTTTGTCCGGATCGGTGGACTTCCGCTTCTCCGCCCCCGGCGCCGAGTACCGCGCGCCCATCGCGGGCATCCGCCCGGCGCGCACCGCGACCAGCGCGCCCGCGGCGAGCAGCGCCAGCCCGGCCAGCACCACCAGCAGCGGGCCGAACGGGGTGAGCACCGGCTCGCCCACCGGCTCGCCGCCCGAGGGCACTCCCGGCGGCACGAACCCGGCCGAGGCGGTGAACCACCACGTGCCCGCCCGCCACAGCAGCAGCACGCCGCCCAGCAGGGTCAGCACGCCCACCACGCGGCGCAGCAGACCGCCGGTGGCGAGCACCGCGGCGACCGCGGCCAGCGCGGCCAGGGCCAGCGGCACCAGCTCCGGACGCGCCACCGCGCCCGAGGCCACCGCGCCCACCTCGCCGGAGAACGGGGTGCGGTACTGCCGCGACGCCCAGGTCAGCGCGCTCGCGCCCCACAACAGCCCCGCCGCGGCCACCAGCAGCAGCACCACCGACCACAGCAGCCGCGGCGAGGTCTCGCGCCGCGCCGTCACACCCGCTCCGCCACGTCCGCCGGGCGCGTGTCCGGAGCGCGCAGCGTCTGCGCGGTCGCGACCGCGTTGAGCACCGCCTTCGCCTTGTTCAGCGACTCCTGGTCCTCCGCCACCGGGTCCGAATCGGCGACGATGCCGCCACCCGCCTGGACGTACGCCACCCCGTCGCGCACCAGCGCGGTGCGGATCGCGATCGCCGTGTCGGCGTCCCCGGCGAAGTCCAGGTAGCCGACCACCCCGCCGTACTGGGCGCGGCGCGTCGGTTCCAGCTCCTCGATCAGCTCCAGCGCCCGCGGCTTCGGCGCACCGGACAGGGTGCCCGCCGGGAAGCACGCGGTGACCGCGTCGAACGCGGTGCGGCCCTCGTCCAAGGTGCCGGTGACCGTGGAGACCAGGTGCATCACGTGGCTGTAGCGCTCGATGCGGAAGAACTCGACCACGTGCACCGAACCGGCGCGGCACACCCGGCCCAGGTCGTTGCGGCCCAGGTCGACCAGCATCAGGTGCTCGGCGCGCTCCTTCTCGTCGTTGCTGAGCTCCTTCTCCAGCCGCGCGTCCTCGTCCTCGTCCGCGCCGCGCCAGCGGGTGCCCGCGATCGGGTGCGTCGTCGCCTGGCCGTCGCGGACCGTCACCAGCGATTCGGGGCTGGAGCCGACGATGTCGAACGGGCTGCCGCCCTCCGGGTCGGCCAGCCGCAGCAGGTACATGTACGGACTCGGGTTCGTGGTGCGCAGCACCCGGTAGACGTCGAGGGCGTCCGCGCTGGTCTCCATCTCGAAGCGCTGCGAGACGACGACCTGGAAGGCCTCGCCCGCGCGGATCGCCTCCTTCGCCGTCTCCACCGCCCGGTAGTGCTCCTCGGGGGTGCGACGGCGGGTGAAGTCCGGCGCTGGGCGGGAGAAGGACGCCACGGTCGGCGCGGACGGCGTGCACAGCCGCTCGGTCATCTCGTCCAGCCTGCGGACCGCGTCGTCGTAGGCGGCGTCCACCCGCTCCGGGCTGTCGTCCCAGTTCACCGCGTTCGCGATCAGCGTGATCGTGCCCTCGTGGTGGTCCAGCGCGGCCAGGTCGGTGGCCAGCAGCATCACCAGCTCGGGGATGTGCAGGTCGTCCTCGGTGAGCTCCGGCAGCCGCTCCAGGCGGCGCACCGCGTCGTAGCCCAGGTAGCCGACCATGCCCCCGGTCAGCGGCGGCAGACCCGGCAGCGGATCGGTGCGCAGCAGCCGCACCGTCTCGCGCAGCGCCTCCAGCGGATCACCGCCGGTCGGCAGGCCCACCGGGGGCGTGCCCGTCCAGCAGGCCTCGCCGTCGCGCACGGTCAGCGCGGCGGCGCTGCGCACCCCGATGAACGACCAGCGCGACCAGGAACGCCCGTTCTCCGCCGACTCGAACAGGAACGTGCCCGTCCGGTCGCCCGCGAGCTTCCGGTACACCGAGAGCGGGGTCTCGTCGTCGGCCAGCAACCGCCGCACGACGGGGATGACCCGCCGTCCGGCGGCCAGGTCGCGGAACTCCGCGCGGTCCGGGGTGATGCTGCCGATGTCGCCGTCGCCAACCATGTCCACATTGTGCCGACCCCGCACCGGCCGCGTCGCAGCGGTCGGGCGGCGGGGGGTTTTGCGGGCCGCTCGGGGCACCGACGAAGATGGCAGGGGTGAACAGCGGCACCGGCGATCAAGGCGGCACCGGCGATCAGGACGGCACCGGCCGTCAGGACGAGCTCGGCGAGCGCAGCCCCGGCGAGCGCGCGGACGGTCGCGGCTCCGACCGGGACGAGCCGGACGGCCGGAAGCGGCGCGGCCGGCGCGCGGGCGGGCAGGACACCCGGGCCGCGCTGGTCTCCGCCGCCCGCGAGGTGTTCGCCGAATCCGGCTACAACGACGCCACGGTGCGCGTGATCGCCACCCGGGCGGGCGTCGACCCGGCGATGGTCAACCACTGGTTCGGCGGCAAGGAGGCCCTGTTCACCGCGGCCGTGCACATCCCCATCGACCCGGCCACCGTCATCCCCGCGCTGCTGGCCGGGGACCGGGAGCTGCTCGCCGAGCGCATCCTGCGGCGGTTCCTCGGCGTGTGGGACGAGGCGGGTGGCCGTGCGTTCGCCGCGCTCGTGCGCAGCGTCGCCTCGCACCGCTCGGCGCTGCGGCTGCTGCGCGAGTTCGTCGCCACCGTGATCATCGACCGGCTGGTGCGGGAGCTGCGGATGGACCGGCCGGAGCTGCGCGCCGCGCTCAGCGCCTCGCAGATCATCGGGCTCGGCATCACCCGGTACGTGGTGGAGCTGGAACCGCTGGCCTCCGCCGACCACGACACCGTGGTGGCCGCGATCGCGCCGAACCTGCAGCGCTACCTCACCGGCGAACTCGGTCCGGAGGGCTAGTCCGGCGGGACGGTTCGGAGGGCGTGCAGGGGCGGTCCAGCGGGCCGGTTCGACCGGTCGCCTCTGGCTTCCGGGTTCTGGCGTCCGGGTCGGGCATCCGATTCAGTCGTCCGGTCAGGCACCCGAGTCAGGCGTCCGGGTTCAGTCGTCCGGTCAGGCATCCGATTCAGACGTCCGGTCGGGCATCCGATTCAGACGTCCGGGTCAGGCACCCGAGTCAGGCGTCCGGGTTCAGTCGTCCGGTCAGGCATCCGCTCAGGCGTCCAGGTTCGGACCGCCGGGTTCAGACGCCCGATTCCGGCCCCCGATTCGGGCGTCCGGGTTCAGCCGTCCCAGGCACCCGGGCGCGGGCGTCCGGGTCAGGCCCCCGGTCCGGCGGGCTCCCCGAGCAGCACGTCGGCGTCGAAGCAGGTGCGATCACCGGTGTGGCAGGCCGCGCCCACCTGGTCGACCACCAGCAGCACCGTGTCCCCGTCGCAGTCCAGCCGCACCTCGTGCACGTGCTGCACGTGCCCGGAGGTCTCGCCCTTCGCCCAGTACTCCCCGCGGCTGCGGGAGAAGTAGGTGCCGCGGCGGGTGGTGAGCGTGCGGTGCAACGCCTCGTCGTCCATCCACGCCATCATCAGCACTTCGCCGGTGCCGCGCTGCTGCGCGACCGCGGCCACCAGGCCGTCGGCGTTGCGCTTGAGGCGGGCGGCGATCGCCGGGTCGAGCTCGCTCATCGGACGGTGATCCCTTCCGCGCGCATCGCGTCCTTGACCTCGCCGATCCGCAGCTGGCCGAAGTGGAAGACGCTGGCCGCGAGGACCGCGTCCGCCCCGGCGCGGACCGCGGGCGCGAAGTGCTCGACCGCGCCGGCGCCGCCGCTGGCGATCAGCGGCACGTCGACGCGGGAGCGGACCGCGCGGATCAGTTCCAGGTCGAAGCCGGCCTTGGTGCCGTCGGCGTCCATCGAGTTCAACAGGATCTCGCCGACGCCGAGCTCCTGGGCGCGTTCGGCCCATTCGACGGCGCAGATCCCGGTGCCGCGGCGGCCGCCGTGCGTGGTGACCTCGAAACCGGAGGCGGTCGGCTGCTCCCCTTCCGGGACGCGGCGGGCGTCGGCGGAGAGCACGATGCACTGCGCGCCGAACCGGTGCGAGGCCTCGCGGAGCAGTTCGGGGCGGGCGATGGCGGCGGTGTTCACGCTCACCTTGTCGGCGCCCGCGCGCAGCAGCCGGTTCACGTCGTCGGCGCTGCGGACGCCGCCGCCGACGGTCAGCGGGATGAACACCTGCTCGGCGGTGCGGCGCACCACCTCGAACGTGGTCTCCCGGTCCCCGGATGACGCGGTGACGTCGAGGAAGGTGAGCTCGTCGGCGTGCTCCGCGTCGTAGGTCTTCGCCAGTTCGACCGGATCGCCCGCGTCCCGCAGGTCCGTGAAGTTGACACCCTTGACGACCCGCCCGGCGTCCACGTCCAGGCAGGGGATCACTCGTACCGCGACGCCCATGCCTCCAGCGTAGGCCGTGCGCGGCGGCCGTCGCGGCACCGGGTCGGCCCGGCGGTGCGGGGTGCGCATCGCCGGGCCCGGTCCGATCAGGACACCGCGGCGAGGGCCTCTTCGAGGGTGAAGTTCCCGGCGTACAAGGCCTTGCCGACGATGGAGCCCTCGACGCCCAGCGGCGCGAGTTCGGCCAGCGCCCGCAGGTCGTCCACACTGGACACTCCGCCGGAGGCGACGACGGGTGCCTCGGTGCGGGCGCAGACCTCGCGCAGCAGCTCGGTGTTCGGGCCCTGCAGGGTGCCGTCCTTGCTCACGTCGGTGACGACGTAGCGGCGGCAGCCCGCGGCGTCCAGCCGGGCCAGCACCTCCCACAGGTCACCGCCGTCGCGGGTCCAGCCGCGGGCGGCGAGCCGGTGCCCCTCCTCGGTGATGCGCACGTCCAGGCCGACGGCGACCTGCTCCCCGTGCTCGGCGACCACGCGGTCCGCCCACTCGGGGTTCTCCAGCGCCGCGGTGCCCAGGTTCACCCGGTGGCAGCCGGTGGCCAGCGCGGCCTTGAGCGAGTCGTCGTCGCGGATGCCGCCGGAGAGCTCCACCCGCACGTCGAGCCGCCGCACCACGTCGGCCAGCAGCTCCCGGTTGGAGCCGCGGCCGAACGCCGCGTCGAGGTCCACCAGGTGGATCCACTCGGCTCCGGCGCGTTGCCAGGCGAGGGCCGCCTCCAGCGGATCGCCGTAGGAGGTCTCGGTTCCGGCGGCGCCCTGGACCAAGCGGACGGCCTGGCCATCGGCCACGTCAACTGCAGGAAGAAGCGTGAAAGTCACGCGGCAACTGTATCTGGCGGCCCGGTGCAGGCCGTCCGGCACGGTCGCGGGCCGGCGGTGCGGGGTCAGCGGTGCCGGTCGCCGGAGCGGGTCGCGGCGATCACGGGGACCAGCAGGACCAGCACCGCGAGCACCAGCACCAGCCAGGCGGGCACGCCGGCTTCGACGAGGTAGGTGGAGCTGAAGCCCGCGACGACCCCCACGGCGAGGACCAGGGCCACCACCCGGGCGCCGCGCGGGTTCATCAATCCGTGGCGGCGCACGTCACAGCGTCCCGAGCCAGTTGCGCAGCAGCCGGGAGCCCGCTTCGCCGGACTTCTCCGGGTGGAACTGCGTCGCCGAGAGCGGGCCGTTCTCGACCGCGGCGACGAACGGCTCACCGTGCTCGGACCAGGTCACCTTGGCCGGGGCGACGGTCTCGGACTCGGGCAGCTCCCAGCGGCGGGCGGCGAAGGAGTGCACGAAGTAGAACCGGGTGCCCGGTTCCATCCCGGCGAACAGCACCGAGTCGGCGGGCGGCGAGACCTCGTTCCAGCCCATGTGCGGCAGCACGTCCGCCTTGAGCCGCTCCACGTCGCCGGGCCACTGGCCGCAGCCGTCGGCCTGCACACCGTGCTCGACGCCGCGGTCGAACAGCACCTGCATGCCCACGCAGATGCCGAGCACGGGCCGGCCGCCCGCCAGCCGCCGATCGATGATCTCGTCCCCACCGGCGGCGAGCAGGCCTTCCATGCAGGCCGCGAACGCGCCGACGCCGGGGACGACGAGCCCGTCGGCCTCGACGGCGGCCTGCGCGTCCGAGGTCACCCGCACGTCGGCGCCCGCGTGTTCCAGGGCGCGTTCGGCGGAGCGCAGGTTGCCGGAGCCATAGTCCAAAACGACGACGCGTGCCACGCCGCCAGGCTACCGGCCGCCCGTGGCGAGGAATCCGCGGATCGACCGGGCGAGGCCCGCGGGGTCCAACCCGTGCGCGGCCTCGTGCTCGTCGGCGGTGCCGTAGGCGCGCAGTTCCGCGTCCCGCCGCACGCCCAGCCCGAGCACCCGGTGCGGCACGTCGGCCAGCGCGGCGTTCGCGGCCGCCGTGGAGGTGTCCCGCAAGTAGGGCTCCACCAGCACCACATCCGGGGTCGCCGCCAGCGCCGCCGCGCGCAGCCCCGCCGCGTCGAACGGCCGGACGGTGGCGGCGTAGAGCACCGTCACGTCCAGCCCGGCCGTCGCCGCCAGCACCGGCCGCAGCATCGGCCCCACCGCGAGCACCACTCCGGAGCGGCCCTCGCGCACCACCCGGAACCGGCGCCCGACCGGGAACGGGGTCTCGTTGGTGCGCTCGCTCATCCGCAGGTACACGAGGTCGTCGGTGAGCAGCGCCGCGCTGAGCAGTTCGGCGAACTCCCGGGGGTGTCCGGGCACGTGCACCGTCCAGTCCGGCAGCGTGTCCAGCAGCGCCACGTCACCGGGGGCCATGTGGGTGCGGCCCGCGGCCGGGTAGTCGTAGGACGCGCCGGTGCTGACGAGGACGGCGCCCACTCCCTGGTGGTTGAGGTCCAGCTTGAGCTGCTCGAACGGCCGTTCCACGAGGAACGGGGCGATCGAGTGCACGACGGGCCGCATGCCGGTGAGCGCGAGCCCGCCCGCGACGCCGATCAGCGCCTGCTCCCGGATGCCCACGTTGATCACCCGGTCGGGATGGCGCGCGGCGGCGCCGGTGAACCGGTCGGCGGAGATCTCGGCGAGCACCACCGCGAGCCGCGGGTCCGCGTCGAGAGCGGCGCCGACGATGTCGGTGAACTCCTCGCGCATCGGGCGGGTGCGGGGTTCGGTCGGGGCGGTCATGCGAGCTCCTTCGGTTCGACGCGGGCGATGACGGCGAGCGGCTGGTCGGGTCGGGTGTCGGTGAAGGCGTGCTGCAGGGCGTCGTGGTCGCGGCCGTCGACGGTGTGCGCGGCCCAGCCTTCGCGGGCGAACCGCTCCGCGATGCCGCCGGGCCAGCCGTGCGAGTCGGAGGCGTTGTCGATCACGACCGCGGTCAGCTGCCCCGCACCGAGGCGGCCGGCGACGGTGATCGCCTCGTGGTTGCTGCCCTCGCCGAGTTCGGCGTCGCCGACGAGCACGACGACGCGCGACCGGGTGCGCCCCTGCGCGCGGAGGCCGAGGGCGGTGCCGAGCGCCAGCGGCAGCCCGTGGCCGAGGGAGCCGCTGCCGATCTCGACGCCGGGTGCGAGCAGCCGGTCCGGGTGCTGGCCGAGGCGGGAGTCGAAGCCGCTCCAGCCGTCGAGCTCGGCGGGGTCGAGGAAGCCCTTCGCGGCGAGCACCGCGTAGTAGGCCATCGGCCCATGCCCCTTGGACAGCAGGAAGCGGTCCCGGTCCGGGTCGTCGGGGTGCGCGGGGTCGACGGCGAGGATGCGGTCGTAGAGCACCCAGAGCACGTCGAGGGTGGAGGTGGCGGCGGGCGAGTGCTTCTCGTCGCCGGACATCCGGCCGAGCAGCGCGGGCAGGTCCGAGTAGCCGAGCCCGGTTCCGGTGGCGGTGGAAGTGGTCATGCGGACAGCCTCGAACTTCGAGTTGACTCGAAGTCAAGGGATTCGTCACCGATCCACAGTGGACTCCTCGAATAAGAGGCGAATCTTCTTCATGTTGACCCCGCGCGCATCGCCCACCTTCGTATTCACCCGAATTGCCGGTTGGGGTCGAGCGGAACCGCTCATTAAAGTCCCTACTCTCTAGTAGTAACTTTCCCGGTGGCACTTCCGGAACCGATCCGGCGCCCACCCGACAGGAGAAGGAGCCCATGCCGACGAGGGTGGCCCGCACCGGCACACCGGACCTGTGGGCGGCGCTGCCCAGCGAACTCGCCCCCGTCCTGCGACCCGAGCTGAGCAGCCTCGCCACCCAGATCCGCACCGAGATCCAGCTCCGCATCCCCGAATACGCGCGGCCGATGGACGAGCAGTACGTGCGCGCCATCCAACGCGGTGTCGACGAAGCGCTCAACCAGTTCGTCGACCAGATCGCCGACCCCACCGCACCGCAGGAACGCTGCGCCGAAGTGCACCGGGCGCTCGGCAAGGCCGAAATGCACGAAGGCCGCAGCCTCGACAGCCTGCAGGCGGCCTACCGGCTCGGCGCCCGCCTCGCCTGGCGGCGCACCGCCCGCATCGGCGAACGCGCCCGCATCGCGCCCCGCACCATGCTGCTGCTCGGCGAAGCGATCTACGCGCACATCGACGAGCTCGCCGCGCTCTCCGTCGAAGGGTTCGCCGAAGCGCAGGCCCGCGCCGCGGGCACCCGGGCCCGGCGCAGGCGTCGACTGCTGGAACTGCTGCTCACCGATCCGCAGCCACCGCGCCGCATCCTCGCCGAAGCCGCCGAGGCCGCCGACTGGATGCTGCCGGACACCCTCGTCGTCGCCGCGCTCGAACGCACCGGCGGAGCGGAACCCCGCAGCGCACCGCTCGTTGGCTGGGACGCGCTCGGTGACCTCGACGGCGACCACCCGCACCTGCTGGTGCCGCACCCCGCGGACGCCACCGGCGAACCGCCGTGGGAGCAGCAGCTCGCGGGCTGGCGGGTCGCGCTCGGACCCCGGGTCGAGCTGCACCGGGCACCGCACGCGCTGCGGTGGGCGCGCGAGCTCCTCGACCTCTCGCACGCCGGACTCGTGCCGGACCGGCCCGTGCTGCACTGCGAGGACCACCTCACGCACCTGCTGCTGCTCAGCGACGAGACCCTGACCCGGCAGATCGTGCACACCCGCCTCGCCCCGCTCGACCGGCTCAAGCCGAAGCAGCAGATCCGGCTCGCCGACACCCTGCTGGCCTGGCTGCAGACCCGCGGCGGCGCCCCCGAGGTCGCGCACCGGCTGCAGGTGCACCCGCAGACGGTGCGCTACCGCCTGCACCAGCTCGAAGACCTCTTCGGCGACGCGCTCACCGACCCGCAGGCCCGGTTCGAGCTGGAGATCGCGCTGCGCGCCGCCGGGCGCCTGCTCAGCTACGGCGCGCTCACCCCGGAGGCCACGACCGCGGGCGGAAGTTCGACCTAACGCGAAGTTCGCGGCTACGTTGGGGGCATGTCGGCACTGCCCTCCCTGCTCACCATCGGCGAAGTCGCGCACCGCAGCGGAGTCGCCCAGACCGCGCTGCGCTTCTACGAGCAACGCGGCCTGATCGCCTCCACCCGCACCGGCGGCAACCAGCGCCGCTACGGACGGCCCGTGCTGCGCAGGCTCGCGTTCATCCGCGCCGCCCAACGCGTGGGGCTCAGCCTGGAGCAGATCTCCGACGCGCTCGCGACGCTGCCCACCGACCACGCGCCCACCAAGGCCGACTGGACGCGGCTGTCCCGCTCCTGGCGGGACGAGCTCGACGCGCGCATCGACGGGCTGCAACGGCTGCGCGACCGGCTCAGCGGGTGCATCGGCTGCGGCTGCCTGTCGCTGCGCACCTGCGCGCTGAACAACGCCGAGGACCAGATGGCCGCCCAAGGCCCCGGCTCGCCGCTGCTCAAGCCGTCCGCGGACCGGTCCTGACCGGAGTTCCCCCTAGCCGGAGTTCCCCTAACCGGAGTTCTCGGCCCAGCGGTAGAACATCTCCGGGCGCCCCACCCCGCCGTAGCGCGGCTCGCGGCCCGCCATCCCGTTGTCCACCAGGTACTCCAGGTAGCGGCGCGCCGTCACCCGCGACACCCCAGCCAGCTCGCCCACCGCGCCCGCGGCCGCGCCCTCCCGGTGCGCGCGCAGCGCCGAGACCACCGCGGCCAGCGTCTCCTCCCCCATGCCCTTCGGCAGCGACGCGCGGTCCACCCCGCGCAGGGTGGAGAACGCCCGGTCGATCTCGCTCTGCCCGCTGGCCTCCCGGTCGTGCCCGAGGCTCTGCCGGAACCGGGCGTAGTGCTCCAGCTTCTCCCGCATCGCCGCGAACGTGAACGGTTTCAGCAGGTACTGCACCACGCCGCTGGCCACCGACGCGCGCACCACCCGCAGGTCCCGCGCCGAGGTCACCGCGATCACGTCCGCGTTGCTGCCCGTGTTGCGCAGCGCCCGCGCCACCGCCAGCCCGTCCATGTCCGGCAGCCGCAGATCCAGCAGCACCAGGTCCACCTGGGTGTGCTCCAGGAACCGCAGCGCCTCCTGCCCGGTGCGGGCGCGCCCGGCCACCTCGAAACCGTCCACCCTGGACACGTAGAGCTCGTGCGCCTCGCCCGCCACCGGGTCGTCCTCCACCACCAGCACCGAGATCACGAGCGCACCTCGGCCAGCGGGATCCGCACCTCGAACCGGCCGCCCGGGCCCGCGCCGACCCGCACCGACCCGCCGTAGCGCCGCGCGCTGCGGCCCACCAGCGCCAAGCCCAGGCCGCGGCCCGGGCGCTTCGTCGACCAGCCCCGCTCGAACACCTGCCCGGCCACCGCCGGATCGACCCCGGGCCCGTTGTCCGACACCACGATGGACAGCTCCTCCGCACCGGAGCGGATGCTCACCTCGACCCGCGGCGCGGGCACCTCGAAGGTCGCCTCCACCGCGTTGTCGATCAGATTCCCCAGGATCGTCACCAGGTCGCGGGAGCCCACCCGGCCCAGTGCCCGGTCGTCGACCGCGCTGTCCTCGGACAGCACCACCTCCACGCCCCGCTCCCGCGCCTCCGCGCTCTTGCCGAGCAGCACCGCCGCCAGCACCGGCTCGCCGACCGCTTCCACCACGCGATCCGTCAGCTGCTGCGCCAGCTCCAGCTCCGCGGTCGCGAACGCCACCGCCTCCTCGACCCGGCCCAGTTCGATCAGCGACACCACCGCGTGCAACCGGTTCGCCGACTCGTGCGCCTGCGAGCGCAGCGACTCGGAGAACCCGCGCATCGAATCCAGTTCCCCCGTCAGCGCCTGCAACTCGGTGTGATCGCGCAACGTCACCACGCTGCCCAGGTCGCGGTCACCGCTGCGCACCGCGGAGACGTTCACCAGCAGCACCCGGTCCTCGGTCACGTGCACCTCGTCGCGCACCGGTTCCCGCTCCGCGAGCGCCTCCACCAGCGGCTCCGGGAACCCCAGGTCCGCGAAGCGCGCCCGCTCCGCCACCTCCTGGTCCACCCCCAGCAGCACCGCCGCCCCATCGTTGCACAGCGTCACCGCTCCGGAGGGCGCCACCAGCAGCAGGCCTTCGCGGACCGCGTGCAGGATCGCGTCGTGGTACTCGTACATCCGGCTCAGCTCCGCCGGAGTCAGGCCGTGCGTGTGCCTGCGCAACCGCCGCGACACCAGGTATCCGCCGGCGCCGCCGAACAGCAGCGCCACCGCACCCACCCCGGCCAGCACCAGCAGCTGCCCGCTCAGCTCGGCGGTGAGCACCCGCACCGTGATGCCCACCGACACCAGCGCCCGCACCCGGCCCGACTCGTCGAGCACCGGGACCACCACCCGCACCGACGGGCCGAGGGTGCCCTCATAGGTCTCGGTGAGCGGCCTGCCGTGCTGGGCAGCGCCGATGTTGCCGACGAACCGCTTGCCGATCAGGTCCGGGTTCGGGTGCGTGTAGCGCATCCCCGACGGGTCCATGATCGTGATGAACCCGACGCCCGTCGCCGCCCGGACCCGCTCCGCCCGCGGCTGCAGGATCCGCGGCGGGTCGGCGCCGATCGCCGCCGCCAGCACGCCGGGATCGACGGCCAGCGTGTGCGCCACCGCAGCGACCTCGTCCGCCGCGGCCTCCTCGGTGCGCTGCTCCGCCGCCAGGTAGCCGAGCGCCACCCCGCTGAGCACGACCACCGCCACCACGACCACTTGCAGCACGAACAACCGGGCCGCGAGGCTGGTCCGCCCGATCCGCCGGAAATACGACATGACGTTGTTGTTGCTCCCGCATGAACTCAATGAACACAACCGTGACGGTCACCACCGGTGAGTCCGATAGTCTCCCCCGACATACTCGTGACCTGAGACACGACCGAATGAGTGAGCGCCGACCCGAGTGATCGGTACTTCCCGTAGGAGTTGACCCGTGGCAAGCAAAGACGCTGCACCCGAGGCCGCCGGTGCACCGCCGAAGAAGCGGGACCGCACCCACTTCCTGTACATCTTCGTCATCGTCGCGGTCCTGCTCGGCATCGCCGTCGGATTCGCGTTCCCCGACTTCGCCACCGCACTGAAACCGCTGGGCACCGGGTTCGTCAACCTGATCAAGATGATGATCTCGCCGGTCATCTTCTGCACCATCGTGCTGGGCGTCGGCGGCGTGCGGCAGGCCGCGAAGGTCGGCAAGGTCGGCGGCCTGGCACTGGGCTACTTCCTCGTGATGTCGTTCGTCGCGCTCGTCGTCGGGCTGCTCGTCGGCAACGTGCTGCACCCGGGTGAGGGCCTCCAGCTCACCGAAGAGCTGCGCGCCAGCGGCAGCGAGCAGGCGCCGGGCGAAGCCGAAGGCCTGTCCGGGTTCCTCATCGGCATCATCCCGAACACCCTGGTCTCCGCCCTCACCGAAGGCGAAGTGCTGCAGACGCTGCTGGTGGCGCTGCTCGCCGGGTTCGCGCTGCAGGCCCTCGGTGACAAGGGCACGCCGATCCTGCGCGGCATCGAGCACATCCAGCGGCTCGTGTTCAAGATCCTCGCGATGGTGATGTGGGTGGCCCCGATCGGCGCGTTCGGCGCCATCGCCGCCGTCGTCGGCGCCACCGGGGTCGACGCGCTCAAGGGCCTCGGCATCATCATGGCCGGCTTCTACACCACCTGCCTGCTGTTCATCTTCCTGGTGCTCGGGCCGCTGCTGTGGGCGTTCGCCCGGGTCAGCGTGTTCAAGCTGCTCGGCTACCTCGGTCGCGAGTTCCTGCTGATCCTGTCGACGTCCTCGTCGGAGGCGGCGCTGCCGCGGCTGATCGCGAAGATGGAGCACCTCGGCGTCAGCAAGCCCGTCGTCGGCATCACCGTGCCCACCGGGTACTCGTTCAACCTCGACGGCACCGCGATCTACCTGACGATGGCCTCGCTGTTCATCGCCTCCGCGATGGGTGAGCCGTTGGCGCTCGGCGAGCAGATCTCGCTGCTCGTGTTCATGATCATCGCGTCGAAGGGCGCCGCGGGCGTCAGCGGCGCCGGGCTCGCCACCCTCGCCGGTGGCCTCCAGTCGCACCGGCCGGAGCTCGTGGACGGCGTCGGCCTCATCGTCGGCATCGACCGGTTCATGTCCGAGGCCCGCGCGCTCACCAACTTCGCGGGCAACGCGATCGCCACGGTCATCATCGGCTCCTGGACCCAGGAGATCGACCGCGAGCAGATGCGGCGGGTGTTCGCCAAGGAGGACCCGTTCAACGAGCAGAGCTTCCTCGACGAGGAAGAATCCTCGTCGGCCGACGGCGATTCCGGCAAGGAACCCGTCGCTGCCAAGTGAGGTTCGCGCGGCCGCGAGCGGCGACCGCGCCGAGACAGGAGTCGATGATGCACAGAGCAGTGCTGAGCCTGCTGATCGCCCTCGGCGTGGTCGCCGCCACCGGCGCACCGGCCCTGGCCGCCCCGGAGCGGCCCGCCCCGCGCGGCGGCTGCGGCGGCGGTCCCGAGATCGAGCCGGGCACCACCGAGCACCAGGAACTCACCTCCGGTGGCCGGACGCGGGAATTCCTCGTGCACGTGCCGGAGAGCTACGACGGGGACCGGGCCACTCCGGTGGTGCTGTCCTTCCACGGCCACAACCGCACCGCCGAGTACCAGGAGCGGCTGTCGAAGTTCTCCGAGGTGGACGCGATCGCCGTCTACCCGCAAGGCCTGGTCGGCACCGACGGCGGGACCGCGTGGGAGGGCGCGCCGTATTCGGCGGACGCCGATGACGTGCAGTTCACCCGGGATCTGCTGGACCGGGTCGAGGACGACTTCTGCGTGGACACCGACCGGGTGTACGCGGCCGGGAAGTCGAACGGCGGTGGCTTCACCAACGTGCTGGCCTGCCGCCTGGGCGACCGCATCGCCGCGTTCGCGCCGGTCGCCGGGGCCTACTACCCGCAGAGCGGGGAGTGCTCGCCGTCCGCGCCGGTGCCGATGATCTCGTTCCACGGCACCGCGGACGACACGATCCCCTACGACGGGAATCCGGAGAAGGGCCTGCCCGCCATCCCGGATTGGCTCGACGGGTGGGCGGAGCGCGACGGGTGCTCCCCCGACCCGGTCACCGACGAGCCGCAGGACCTGGTCACGAAGCAGCGCTGGAGGGGCTGCGCGGACCGCGGCGCGCTGGTGCACTACCGCATCGACGAGCTCGGGCACGACTGGCCGAGCCGCTCGTCCAACCCGGACTCCGACGACCCGACGGTCATCGAAGCAACCCCCCTGATCTGGAAGTTCTTCCAAAACCACCCGCTGCACGCCTGAGCGAGAACCAGAACCCGGCGGCGCCATCGATCCGGTCCCGTCAGCGGCGAAGCCGCTGAGCAGCGACCACGCGCGCAGCCGGACCACCCGGGGGTTCTCAGCGGTTTCCTCGCGAGGACAGCGTTTTCGCCTGTGGCGGAGCCACCGGTGAAAACGATCCCGCAGCGAGGGAACCGCTGAGGTTCCGCCACCCGCCCCGGCGAGCAAGCCGAGGGGCCACGATTTTCGCCTGGTTGCTGTTCACATCCCCGTCACAGCAACCAGGCGATCCCACCCGCCCCCGCCAGCACCGCCAGCACGCCGAGGACCACCGCCGCCAGTCGGGCGGTCTTCCAGGTCGCGGCGACGCCGCCGACGAGGAAGCCGGCGACGGCCAGCAGCACGATCGGGCCGAGCGCCTGCATTTACAGCGCACCCTTCGTGGACGGGACCACGCCGGCGAACCGCGGGTCGGGTTCCACGGCGGCGCGCAGCGCGCGGGCGATCGCCTTGTACTGGGCTTCGGCGATGTGGTGCGGGTCCCGGCCGTGGATCACCCGCACGTGCAGGTTGATCTGCGAGTGGAACGCCAGCGACTCGAACACGTGCCGGTTCAGCACGAACGGGTAGTTCCCGCCGATGGTGAAGCTGTTGTACTGCTCGGGCTCCCCGGTCAGCACGCAGTACGAGCGGCCGGAGACGTCCACGGCGGCGTGCGTCAGGGTCTCGTCCATCGGGATCCAGGCATCGCCGAAGCGGCGGATGCCCTTCTTGTCGCCGAGCGCCTGGCGCAGGGCCTGCCCGAGCACGATCGCCGTGTCCTCGACGGTGTGGTGGGCGTCGATGTCGATGTCGCCGGACGCCTTCACCGTCAGGTCGAACGCGGCGTGCGTGCCCAGCGCGGTGAGCATGTGGTCGTAGAACGGCACCGTGGTGTCGATGTCGACCTGCCCGGTGCCGTCGAGGTCCAGCTCGACCAGCACGGAGGATTCCTTGGTGGTGCGCTCCACCTTGCCGGTGCGGGTGCCCGGCGCGAACGCCGCCTCGGTCGCCGTCATCGCGTGTTCTCCTCGTTCACCGCGTCCATCAGGCCCTTGCTCGCGGCCAGGAACGCGTCGTTCTCCTCGGGGGTGCCGATGGTGACCCGCAGGTGTCCGGCGATGCCGACGTCGCGGATCAGCACTCCGGCGTCCAGGTAGCGCTGCCACGCCGCGTGCGCGTCGGTGAACCGGCCGAACAGCACGAAGTTCGCGTCGCTGTGCACGGGGCTGAAGCCGAGTTCGCCCAGCCGCGCCACGACGCGG
This sequence comes from Saccharopolyspora sp. NPDC047091, assembly GCF_040643635.1. Lineage (NCBI taxonomy): Bacteria > Bacillati > Actinomycetota > Actinomycetes > Pseudonocardiales > Pseudonocardiaceae > Saccharopolyspora > Saccharopolyspora sp. NPDC047091. The sequence continues at coordinate 86,112 of NZ_JBEYUS010000011.1, read as the reverse complement.
TCGCGCTCGTCGGCCAGCGCCCGCACCGAGCCGAGGGTCGCCTTCGCGTGCCGCAGCGCGGCGCGGGCGGCGGCCTGGGTCGGCGCCGACAGGTGGTACGGCAGCCGCACCAGCAGCAGCGCGTCGATCATCGCGGGGGCGGCGGCGAGGTAGCCGAGCCTGCCGCCGGCGAACGCGAACGCCTTGCTCATGGTGCGGCTGACGATGATCTTCGCCGGGTAGTCGTCGATCAGCTCGATCGCGCTCGGTTCGGTGCAGAACTCGATGTAGGCCTCGTCGACCACCACGATCCCCGGGGCGGCGTCGAGCACCGCGCGCAGGTCCTGCTGCGGGACCACCTGGCCGGTCGGGTTGTTCGGGCTGGTCACGAACACCACGTCCGGGCGGCGCTCGGCCACGATCGCCGCCGCCTGCGCCCCGTCCAGGCTGAAGTCGGCGCGGCGGGGCGCGGGCAGCCAGTCGGTGCGGGTGCCCGCGGACAGGATCGGGTGCATCGAGTACGACGGTTCGAAGCCCAGGGCGCTGCGCCCCGGTCCGCCGAACGCCTGCAGCACCTGCTGCAGCACCTCGTTGGACCCGTTCGCGGCCCAGACGTTGCGGTGCGAGACGGCGACGCCGGTGGCGCCGCTGAGGTACGCGGCCAGGTCCTCCCGCAGCGCCACCGCGTCCCGGTCCGGGTAGCGGTGCAGCGACTCGGCCGCTTCGCGGACCGCCTCGGCCACGTCGGCCACGAGTTCGGGCGGCGGCGGGTAGGGGTTCTCGTTGGTGTTCAGCCGCACCGGCACGTCCAGCTGCGGGGCGCCGTAGGGGCTGCGGCCGCGCAGGTCCTCGCGCAGCGGAAGGTCGGTCAGCGCCACGTCGGCGCCGAGCACGTCGCTCATGGTTCTCTCTTCGAGGTGTGGATCAGCGGTCGAGTCCGGACGGGAAGCGGGCCGTGACGGCCTGCCCGTGCGCGGGCAGGTCCTCGGCGTCGGCGAGCGCGACGACCTTCCCCGCCACCTCCCGCAACGCCTGCTCGTCGTAGGAGATGACGTGGATGCCGCGCAGGAAGCTCTGCACGCTCAGCCCGGAGGAGTGCCGCGCGCAGCCGCCGGTGGGCAGCACGTGGTTCGAGCCCGCGCAGTAGTCGCCGAGCGACACCGGCGCGTGCGGCCCGACGAAGATCGCCCCCGCGTTGCGCACCCGCGCGGCGACGGCGTCCGCGTCGGCGGTCTGGATCTCCAGGTGCTCGGCGGCGTAGGCGTCGACGACGGTGAGGCCGTCACCGACGGTGCCGACCAGCACGCAGCCGGACTGCTCGCCGGTGAGCGCGGTGCGGATCCGCTCGGTGTGCTTGGTCAGCGGCACCTGGCGGTCCAGTTCCGCGTCCACCGCGTCGGCCAGTTCCGGCGAGGTCGTGACCAGCACGCTCGCCGCCAGCGGGTCGTGCTCGGCCTGGCTGATCAGGTCGGCGGCCACGTGCACCGGGTCGGCGGTGTCGTCGGCCAGCACCGCGATCTCGGTCGGCCCGGCCTCCGCGTCGATGCCGATGACGCTGCGCAGGTGCCGCTTCGCCGCGGTGACGAACACGTTGCCCGGTCCGGTCACCAGGTCCGCGGGCAGCAGTTCGGCGCCGTCGGTGTCCTGCCCGCCGTAGGCGAGCAGCGCGACCGCCTGGGCACCGCCGACCGCCCACACCTCGTCGACCTCGAGCAGCGCGGCCGCCGCGAGGATCGTGGGGTGCGGCAGCCCGCCGAACTCGGCCTGCGGTGGCGAGCACACCACCAGCGATTCGACCCCGGCCGCCTGCGCGGGCACCACGTTCATCACGACGCTCGACGGGTACACGGCGAGGCCGCCCGGCGCGTACAGCCCGACCCGGGAGACCGGCACCCAGCGCTCGGTGACGGTGCCGCCCGGCACCACCTCGGTGGTGACGTCGGTGCGCCGCTGGTCGCCGTGCACGCGGCGTGCGCGGTCGATGGATTCCTGCAGGGCTTCGCGCACCGCCGGGTCGAGCCGCTCCAGCGCGCCGACCAGCTCGGCGGCAGGCACCCGCACCTGCTCGGGCCGCACCCCGTCGAACTTCTCGGCGTACTCCAGCACCGCGTCGGCACCGCGGTCGCGGACCGCCTCGATCACCGGCCGCACCTGGTGCAGCACGTGCTCCACGTCCGTGTCGGCGCGCGGCAGCGTGGCGCGCAGCTCGGCGGTGGACGGAACACGACCGCGCAGGTCGGTACGGGTGAGCATGGGCGTCCTTTCAGTGCGGACGGATGTGGGCTACTAGCTCGGTCACCAGGGTAATCGCCCTGTTCGGCGGCGTCCGACGCGCGTCCGCGCGCGAACGGTAAACGGTGATCCGCCGCTTCCGACGTAAGTGGGTTGCCAACCGAGCGTGACTCGGGGACGCTCTCTTGATCACCATCCGTGATCGATCGGGAGGCCCGATGTCCAGCGCACGGCGCAGAGCAACGGCGGTGGCGGCCACCGCGTCCCTGGCACTGCTCCTTCCCGTCCAGGCGAGCGTCGCCGCACCCCGGACCGAGCCCGCGCCCGCTGCGGCCGCGGCGGGCGGGGTGTATTCGGTACCGAACACCGACAGCCGGATCCGGACCGACATCAACGCCTCCGGAGCCCAGGTGCTCGGTGCGAAGGACGGCGTGGCGACGGTGGAGGCCACCGCGGCGCAGGCGGAGCAGCTGCGCGCGCAGGGCTTCGACCTGCAGCAGAAGGCGACGCCGCGGGACTTCCCGCCCGGCGACGAGGCGTACCACAACTACGACGAGATGGTCGCCGAGCTCGACCAGATCGTCGCCGACCACCCGGACATCGCCGCGAAGTCCAGCCTCGGCACGAGCTTCGAGGGCCGGGACATCCCGCTGCTCAAGGTCAGCGGCAACGTCGCGGAGGACGAGGACGAGCCGGAGGTCCTGTTCGACTGCAACCAGCACGCGCGCGAGCACCTCACCACCGAGATGTGCCTGCAGATCGCGAACCGGCTCACCGACGGCTACGCCGACGACCCCGCGGTCAAGGAGAACGTCGACACCCGCGAGGTGTGGATCGTCCCCTCGGTGAACGTCGACGGTTCCACCTACGACGTGGAGTCGGGCGAGTACCAGGGCTGGCGGAAGAACCGGCAGGACGCCGGCACCGACCTGAACCGCAACTGGGGTTACAAGTGGGGCTGCTGCGGCGGCGCCAGCGACGACCCGCAGGACGAGACCTACCGCGGCACCGAGGCGTTCTCCGCCCCGGAGACGAAGGCGCTGGCGGATTTCATCGACTCCCGCGTGGTCGGCGGCGAGCAGCAGATCAAGTCGGCGATCGATTTCCACACCTTCTCGGAGCTGGTGCTCTGGCCGTTCGGGCACACCCAGGACGACGTGACCGAGGGGATGACGCAGGCCGAGCACGACCGGTTCGAGAAGGTCGGCACCGAGATGGCCGAGACGAACGGGTACACCCCGCAGCAGTCCAGCGACCTCTACGCCACCGACGGCGACAGCCTCGACTGGATGTGGGGCAAGCACAAGATCCTCGCGTTCACCCTGGAGATGTACCCCTCCGACGGTGGCCTCGACGGGTTCTACCCGCCGGGTGACGTGATCGAGCGCGAGACCGCCCGCAACGACGGTGCGGTGGACATCGCGCTCCGCGAAGCCGGCGCCTGAGCCGAGGTTCGCGCGGTGCTGGAGAGCCCGGATGCCCGTCGGGTGTCCGGGCTCTCCCCGTTCGAGGGGCCGATCGGTGCGCGCACGACCACCGGCCCGGCCGGGAAGGGATTCGCGATCATCGAGGACGAACGCGTCGGGGAGCTGGCCGACATCCACGGCACCCTCGACCTGCAGCGGCCGAACGCCGCACGCATGTACGACTTCTTCCTCGGCGGGACGCAGAACTTCCCCGCCGACCGGGGAGCCGCCCGCAAGCAGCTGGAGCTGCTCCCGGAGACCCGGGTCGGGGTCCGCGAGAACCGGGCCTTCCTGCGCCGCGTCGTGCGGTTCTGCGTGGAGCGCGGCATCCGCCAGTTCCTCGACCTGGGGTCGGGGATTCCGACGGTCGGCAACGTGCACGAGATCGCGCACCAGGGCGACCCGGACGCGGCGATCGCCTACGTCGACCACGAGCCGGTGGCCGTCGCGCACGCGCGCAGGCTGCTGCACGGGGAACCGCGGGTGACCGTCACGCAGGCCGACCTGGCGCACCCGGCGGACGTGCTCGCCGCCCCCGGCGTGCGGCGGCTGCTGGACCTGGGTGAGCCGGTCGCGGTGCTGGCCCTGTCGGTGCTGCACTTCGTCCCGGACGAGGCCGGTCCGGCCGAGGTGCTCGCGGCGTACCGGGACGTCTGCGCTCCGGGCAGCGTGCTGGCGGTCAGCCACGCCTCCGGAGCCGGGTTGACCTCGACGCAGGTGGTGGAGGGGCTGCGCATCTACGACCGGACGCCGACGCCGCTGAGCCTGCGCCCGGCCGAACAGGCCGGAACGCTGCTGTCCGGGTGGGCGCTGGTCCCGCCGGGCGTGGTGCCGGTGGTCGACTGGCGCCCCGACGCCCCGGTGGCCGCGGGGGTCCGCGCCGCCGTCGGCAGCGGCTGGTCCGCGGTGGGCGTGAAGCCGTCGGCACGGCCGTGATCCGGGCGGCGGGCGACCGCCACCTCCGCTCGTCCGGTCCGGTCCGGCGCGTTCCGGTGCGCGCGGCACGAGCCGCACGGCGCCGTGCCGGTGCGCCGCGGATCGGAACGCCGCAGCCCGGAACGCCGCAGCCCGGAGCACCGCAGTTCGGAGCACCACAGCCCGGAACCCGACGGACAGGAGCGCGGTGCACCGGAACGCGGCGGCCCGGAAGGCGACGGCTCGGAAGGCGGCGGAACCGGACGCGCGGAGTCCGGACGTCGAGGACGAGCGCCGTCGCGCTGCGGACCGGTGGAAGCGGTGGCCGCGGCTGACCACCGACGGCGAGATCGTGGATTCCATGACACCCAGTGTTCCGACTCGAACACGGGTTCGTCATCACTTGATCGTGCTGTATCCAGCGGGAATCAGCCGCACCCGCCGAGAATTCTCAAGTCGTCGGGATCGGGAGCACCAGGATCGGGAGGCGGACGAGACCGACGGCCTCCCGCGCACCGGGGCAGGCGGGCGGGTTCCGGGAACCGCGCCCACGCCGACTCCGATCATCCGAGCGCCCCCGAAACGCCCGGACGAACGATCAGGACAGCAGGAGCACGACGACGCCCACGAGGATGCCGACCAGGACCACGACACCGGCCGTGATCAGCACGGCCCGCAGCTGCGGCCGCTCCTCCTGGACCTCGGACTGCGCCCGCTCGCGCCACTGCATGAAAGTGGTGCCCTCGCCGCTGTCGCTCACGTCTGTCTCCCTCTTCGTGTGCTGCACTTGGCACCGTTCACGACGGGGCGTCGTGAACTTGCAGGGAGTCACGATGCCACATCGGCCGGATCACATTCCGACCACGTGCCCGGTGGGAGCGGCCACCCGCGGAACCCCCGGGCTCACCGGCCCCGGACCCGCGGCGGCGCCGCCGAGCATGACGGCGGACACCCCCGCAGGGCAAGTCACCTCCGCACCCGGCGGGCACCTGCCGCGAGCGGTCGGTCCGACGCGGGCCGACCGGCCGGAAGATCGGGCACGATCGTGCGACCGCGCTCGGGAGTGGCGCGCTAGGCGATCGGCGCGGGCAGCTGCCGAACGGTGTACTCGCAGGTCAGCACGTCGCCGGTCGTGGGGTCCGCGAGCTCGACCCGCCACGGGTCCGCGAACTGGTCGACCTCGGCGTCCATCGGGATGGTGCCGGACAGCAGCACCGTGCCCGGCTCGGCGAGGCCGAGCTCGCGCAGTTCGGCCAGCCAGTACGCGGGCGTGAGCAGCTCGCCGAGCGTGCCGCTCTGGAGGCGCCGGCCGCCGACGTGCGCGGTGAGGGTGAGCGAGTCGATCCGGTCGGCGACGTCGACGAGCCGCCAGGCCCGGGAACCGAGCACGTCCGGACCCGCCTGCTTGCTCCAGGCCACGCCGTGCACCTCCAGCTCCCGGTCGGTGTGGTCGCAGGCGACGGTGAGCAGCACGTCCTCCTCGCGCGGCCCGGCGATGATCAGCGCCCACTCGGCCTCGCCGGAGGTGCGGCCGTGCTGCGCGGGCACCTCGCCGGTCTGCATGGCGAGGTAGGGCGCGACCGGGTAGAGGCAGGGCGTGCGGGTGGGTGCGGGGACGCCGAGTTCGGCGAGTTCGGCGACGTGCGCGGCCACGTCGTCCTGGCTGCGCCCGGCGTAGCCGGCGTTGAGCAGGGTGCGGACGGGCACCTCGACGGACGTGCCTGCCACATCGAAACGAAGCGGAAACATCAGACCCTCCCGATCAGCATACTTCTTGTATACAGTTCGTATCACCAATTCGCCGGACAGCACGACCGATGTGACGAACCCCCTCGACAAGGACCGCCGATGAGTCAAGCGCTCCCCGACGCACCCACCCGCCCGCCGCGCAAGGACCTGGTCAAGGCGTTCGTCGCCGCGCTGTCCGGGACCTCGCTGGAGTGGTACGACTTCGCCGCCTACTCGGTGGCCTCCGCCCTGGTGTTCGGCGACCTGTTCTTCCCCAGCCACGACCCGCTGTCGGGCACGCTGCTCGCGTTCTCCACCTACGCCGTCGGCTACCTGTCCCGGCCGCTGGGCGGTTTCGTGTTCGGCAGGCTCGGCGACGTCCTCGGCCGCAAGCAGGTGCTGGTCACGACGCTGCTGCTCACCGGTATCGCGACCGTGCTCATCGGACTGCTGCCGACGCACGGCCAGGTCGGCGCGTGGGGCGCCGTGCTGCTGGTGGTGCTGCGCTTCGCCCAGGGCGTCGGCATCGGCGGCGAGTGGGGCGGCGCCGTGCTGCTGTCCAGCGAGTTCGGCGACGAGAAGCGGCGCGGCTTCTGGGCCTCGGCCGCCCAGATCGGGCCGCCCGCCGGGAACCTGCTGGCGAACGGCGTGCTGGCGGTGCTGGCCGCGACGCTCAGCTCGGCGCAGTTCCTGGCCTGGGGCTGGCGGGTCGCGTTCCTGCTCTCGGCGGTGCTGGTGGTCTTCGGGCTGTGGATCCGGGTGAAGCTGGAGGAGACGCCGGTGTTCCGCGAGCTGCAGCGCTCCGGCGACCAGGCCGCCGCCCCGCTGCGCGAGGTGTTCACCGAGGAGCCGCGCGCCCTGATCTCCGCGATCCTGTCCCGGGTCGGCCCGGACGTGCTGTACGCGCTGTTCACCGTGTTCGTGCTGACCTACGTGACGAAGGAGCTCGGGCTCCCGCAGGGCTGGGCGGTCACCGGCGTGATGCTCGGTTCGACCTGCCAGCTGGCGCTGATCCCGGCCGCGGGGTGGCTCTCGGACCGGTGGGGCAGGCGGCGGGTGTACGCGATCGGCGCCGTCGGCGGCGCGGTGTGGCCGTTCGCCTTCTTCCCGCTGATCGGTGGCGGTTCGGCGCCGCTGCTGGTGCTCGGCGTGATCGTCGGCCTGCTGTGGCACTCGTTGATGTACGGGCCGCAGGCGGCGTTCGTGTCCGAGCAGTTCAGCACCCGGTTGCGCTACACGGGCTGCTCGCTGGCGTACACCTTGGCCGGGGTGATCGGCGGCGCGCTGGCGCCGCTGCTGTTCACCTCGTTGTTCGCGTACTTCGACAGCTGGATCGCGCCGGCCTGCTACCTGTTCGCGACCTGCGCGGTGACCTTGGCCGGGTTGGCGATCAGCCCGCGAGCAGCACGTGCTGCGTAGCGTCCAGGTGCGCGGTGATCGCGGCGTGCGCGGCCGCGGTGTCGCCGTCGGCGAGCGCGGCGAGGATCGCGTCGTGCTCGTCGAGGACGGCCTCGCGCCGGTTGCGCGCGGAGAACAGCGCGACGATGCCCGCGCGGACCTGGCGAGCGCGCAGCCCGTCGTAGTTCTTGGTGAGCATGTCGTTGCCGACGGCCCGCACCAGCGCGGCGTGGAAGCGGTGGTCGAGGTCGATGAACGCCCTGGCGTCCTCGGCGGCGCGCAGCTCGCGCTGCCGGTCGAGTTCGCCGCTCATCTGCTGGACGGGCACGGTGCCGAGTTCGAGGGTGCGCTGCGCCGCGTAGCGCTCCATCATCCCGCGGAGTTCGAACAGCTCGCGGATCTCCCGCCCGGCGACGGGCGCGATGTAGGCACCGCGCTTGGGCACCAGCTGCACGAGTTCTTCGGCGGCGAGCAGCAGCAGGGCCTCCCGGATCGGGGTGCGGGAGACCCCGATGGCGTCGGCGAGGGACTGCTCGTTGACGAAGCTGCCCTGCATCGCGGGGTCGCTGAGCACGGTGTCCTTGAGGTGGTCGTAGGCGAGCTGGCGGCCCGAGGTCACGGCGGCTCCTTGCGCTGCGGGACGATGCCGTCCCAGTCTTGCATATCCCTGGTATACAACGAGGCAGAGGCGAAGAGAGGCGGAACCCATGCGCGTCGCGCTGTGCCAGATCGTGTCCACCCCTGATCCGGCGGCGAACCTGGAGCTGGTCGCGGACGGCGTCCGCCGGGCGGCGGAGGCGGGCGCGGAGCTCGCGGTCTTCCCGGAGGCCACCATGGCCTGCTTCGGCATCCCGCTCGGGCCGGTCGCGGAACCCCTCGACGGCCCGTGGGCCACCGAGGTGCGCGGGCTGGCCGCGGAGTCCGGGATCACCGTGGTCGCGGGCATGTTCACCCCGGCCGACGACGGGCGGGTGGCGAACACGCTGCTGGTCACCGGGCCGGGCGTGGACGCGCACTACGACAAGATCCACCTCTACGACGCGTTCGGCTTCGCCGAGTCGCGCACGGTCGCGCCCGGCGCGGAACCGCTGGTGGTCGACGTCGGCGGCACCGGGATCGGCGTGACGACCTGCTACGACGTGCGCTTCCCCGGGCTGTACGCGGCGTTGGCCGACCGGGGCGCGTCGGTGATCGTCACCGCGGCGTCCTGGGGTGCGGGCGACGGCAAGCGCGAGCAGTGGGAGCTGCTGGTGCGCGCCCGCGCGCTGGACAGCACCTCCTGGGTGGTGGCGTGCGGCCAGGCCGATCCGCGCACCGCGGGGATCGAGCCCAGCGGCAAGGCGCCGACCGGCATCGGCTTCAGCACCGTCGCCACCCCGGTCGGGACGGTGCACGCGCAGCTCGGCGACGCTCCGGACGTGCTGGTGGCCGAGTTGGACCCGGCGGCGGTCGAGCAGGCGCGGGCCAGCATCCCGGTGCTGGCGAACCGGCGGTTCTGATCGGGTCCGGGCCGCCCCGGTGGGCGGCCCGGCCGGTCACATGTCGAGGCCGATGTCGAGCGCGGGCGAGGAGTGGGTGAGCGCGCCGACGGCGAGGAAGTGCACGCCCGTCTCGGCGTAGGTGCGGGCCACGTCGAGGGTGAGCCCGCCGGAGGCCTCCAGTTCGGTGCCGGGCGAGATCTCCTTGGTGCGGCGCACCGCGTCGGCGCAGTCCTGCGGCGTGAAGTTGTCCAGCAGCACCAGTTCGGCGCCCTCCTCCAGCACCTCGTCCAGCTCCTCCAATGTGGACACTTCGACTTCCAGCGGGAGCTCCGGCGCGTGGTCGCGGCAGGCCCGCAGCGCCGCCACCACCGATCCGGCGGCCACCACGTGGTTGTCCTTGATCAGCATGGCGTCGCCGAGGCCCATCCGGTGGTTCACCCCGCCGCCGCAGCGCACCGCGTACTTCTGCAGCACCCGCAGGCCGGGCAGGGTCTTGCGGCTGTCCCGGATGCGGCAGCCGGTTCCCTCCACCGCGCGCACCCATTCGGCGGTGGCGGTGGCGATGCCGGAGAGGTGGCAGAGCAGGTTCAGCGCGGTGCGCTCGGCGGTGAGCAGGCCGCGCACCGGCGCGTGCACGCTCAGCGCGCTCTCCCCCGGCATGATCATGTCGCCGTCGCCGCGGCTGTGCAGCACCTTGTAGCCGTCCGCGCCGAGCACCTCGTCGAGCACCGCGCGGGCCACGGGGATGCCCGCGACGACCCCGGCGGGGCGCGCCCGGAAGGCGGCTTCGGCGATGGCGTCGACGAGCACGGTGGCCTCGGTGGTGACGTCGAGCCCGTAGCGCAGGTCTTCGGCGAGCGCGGCCCGCACCAGGGAGCGGATCTCCTGCGGGTCGAGCCCGGCGGCGCGCAGGTGGCCGGTGGTCACCTCGGACAGGGTCATGCCACGCTCCTCGGGGGTTCTCGGTCGGTGCGGAACAACCAGCCGGACACGTCCAGGCGCAGCGCGACGCTGCGCCGCCAGCGTACGTCGTCGCGCGCCGGGTGGTCCCGCCTCCGATGGCTGCCGCGGGATTCGGTGCGGGCCTCGGCGGCGGCGAGCAACGCCTGCGCGGTGAGCGCCAGGGACGCGTCCTCCACCGCCTCCCGAGTCCGAAGTGGACGGACGACGCCCGCCTTGTCGAGCACCTCCCGGGCCGCGGCCAGGCCCTCGGCGGTGCGGCCGATCCCGGCGTGCGCGGTCATGGTGCGCTGCAGCAGCTCGCGGTCCACGACGGCCGCCGCGGGCACCGGCGGCAGCACCGGCCTGCGGGCCTCGATCAGGCCACCGCGCAGGTCGCGGGCCACCGCCTCGGCCGCCCTGGCCCCCACGACCAGGCCTTCGAGCAGGCTGTTCGACGCGAGCCGGTTCGCCCCGTGCAGGCCGGTGCGCGCCACCTCCCCGGCCGCGTACAGCCCGGCCACCCCGGTCCGACCGTCCACATCGGTCACCACGCCGCCGCAGGAGTAGTGCGCGGCGCTGGTCACCGGGATCGGCTCGCGCCGCGGGTCGACCCCGGCGGCGCGGCAGGACGCGAAGACGGTGGGGAACCGGGCGGCGAACTCCGGGATGCCGGTGGCGTCCAGGTACGCGCACTCGGCGCCGGTCTCGGCGATGCGGCGGTCGAGCTCCGCGGAGACCACGTCCCGCGGCGCCAGGTCGGCCAGCGGGTGCACCCCGGCCATGATCCGGTCGCCGCGGACGTCCAGCAGCACCGCGCCCTCACCCCGCACCGCCTCGGTGACCAGCGGCCGCCTGCCGCTGGCGCCGGGCACGTGCAGCGCCGTCGGGTGGAACTGGACGAATTCCAGGTCGGCCGCGGTGGCCCCGGCCCGCAGCGCGAACGCGATCCCGTCCGCGGTGGCCACCTCCGGGTTCGTGGTGGCCGCGTAGAGCCTGCCGAGGCCGCCGGTGGCGAGCAGCACGGCGGGGGCGCGCACCACTCCGGGATTGCCGTGCGGGTCGAGCGCGAGGACCCCGGCGAGGGTGCCGCCGTCGCCGCGGACCGGTTCCGCCGCGCAGTGCCGCTCCAGCACGGGGATCCCGCCGGAGCCGACGGCCTCGGACAGCGCCCGCTGCACCTCGGCGCCGGTGGCGTCCCCGCCCGCGTGGATCACGCGGAACGCGGTGTGCCCGCCTTCGCGGGTGCGGGCCAGCTCCCCGTCCGCGCCGTCGAACCGCGCACCCGCCGCGCGCAGCCGCGCCACCGCGGCCGCGCCGTCGGCGAGGATCTCCCGCACCGCGTGCTCGTCGCAGAGCCCGGCGCCCGCGGTGAGCGTGTCGGTGACGTGGCGCCGCACGCTGTCGTCCGCGTCGTGCTCGTCGGGCCGCACCACCGCGACCCCGCCCTGCGCCCAGCCGGTGTTGCCCGCCGCCGCGGCGTCCTTGGTGATCACGAGGGTGCGCAGGCCCAGCTCGCGGGCGCGCAGCGCGGCGGTGAGCCCGGCGACCCCGGTGCCGACGACGACGAGGTCGGCGCGGGCCTCCCAGGTCATTCGCCACCTCCGGGCTTGCCGATGCCGATCATCCGCTGCACCGAGGCGCGGGCCCGGTCGGCGACGTCGGCGGGCACGTGCACCTCGTCGGCCTCCTCGCGCAGGCAGCGCAGCAGCGCCGCCGGGGTGATCATCTTCATGTAGCGGCAGGAGGCGCGGTCGTTCACCGCCCGGAAGTCGATCTCGGGGGCGGCGCGGCGCAGCTGGTGCAGCATCCCGACCTCGGTGGCCACGAGCACCGACTCGGCGCCGGTGCCGCGCGCGGCGTCCAGCATCCCGCCGGTGGAGAGGATCTTGACCCGCTCCGGCGGCAGCGTGCCCTCCCCCGCCAGGTACAGCGCGGAGGTCGCGCAGCCGCACTCCGGGTGGATGAACAGGTCGGCGTCCGGGTTCGCGGCCGCGCGGTCGGCGAGCTCGGCACCGTTGATGCCCGCGTGCACGTGGCACTCCCCCGCCCACACGTGCAGGTTCTCCCGCCCGGTCTCGCGGCGGACGTGCGCGCCGAGGAACTGGTCGGGGCAGAACAGCACCTCGGTGTCCGCGGGGATGGAGCGCACCACGTCGACCGCGTTCGAGGAGGTGCAGCAGATGTCGGTCTCCGCCTTCACCTCGGCGGTGGTGTTGACGTACGAGACCACGACGGCACCGGGGTGCTCGGCCTTCCACTCGCGCAGCTGGTCGGCCGTGATCGAGTCGGCGAGCGAGCAGCCGGCGCGCTCGTCCGGGATGAGGACCTTCTTGCCGGGGCTGAGGATCTTCGCGGTCTCGGCCATGAAGTGCACGCCGCAGAACACGATGGTCGAGGCCTCGCTGTCGGCGGCGATCCGGCTCAGCGCCAGGGAATCCCCGGTGTGGTCGGCGATGTCCTGGATCGCGGGCAGCTGGTAGTTGTGCGCGAGCAGCACGGCGCCGCGCTCGTCGGCGAGCCTGCGGATCTCCCGCGCCCACGCCTGATCCGGGTCGACTCCCGCGTACGGCGCGAGCTGGTCGGCGACCACCATTTCTCCTCCTCACCGGCGGTGCGCGCCGCATCGCGCGCCCCCCGTTCGCTCCCCGAGCGGTTTTCGCCTTATAATCGAAAACGTGCCTCATCGTAACACCGCAGGTCATGCGGACGAAGGAGATACCGCTCACGAAGTGCTCGCCGGAGTGCTGCGCGCGCAGCGCGGACGGCTCCACGTGCTGCTGTGGCAGCGCGCCAGGGAACCGCACCGGCACCGCTGGTCGCTGCCCGGCGGCAGGCTCCGCTCGGACGAGGACGTGGAGACCTCCATCCGCCGTCAGCTCGCGGAGAAGGTCGACGTGCACAAGCTCAGCCACGTCGAGCAGCTCTCCGTGTTCAGCGACCCCGCGCGCGTCCCGGGTCAGCGCACCGTCGCGACCGCGTTCCTCGGGCTGGTGCCCGCCGACGTCGACCCGGAAGTCCCCGGCGACACCGCGTGGCACCCGGTCGACGAACTCCCCGCCACCGCCTTCGACCACGAGCGGATCACCCGCGCCGCACGCGACCGGCTGCGCGCCAAGCTCTCCTACACCAACATCGGGTTCGCGCTGGCCCCGGCCGAGTTCACCGTCTCCGAACTGCGCCGGATCTACTCCGCCGCGCTCGGCTACGAGGTCGCGGCCACCAACCTGCAGCGCGTCCTCACCCGCCGCGGCGCGCTGCACCCCACCGGCAGCACCGTGCCCGCCGGGCCGTCCGGGGGCCGACCGGCCGCGCTGTTCCGGTTCACCCAGCCGGACCTGGAGATCACCGACCCGTTCGCCGTCTTCCGCCCGCCCGCGAAGTGACCGGCCCGGTCCGCCGAACCGGCCGTTCACCAGGGGCGGTCGGACGGTGGCAGATCCGCGGGGCGGGGACGTAGGTTGGCGGTCGTGACCGACACGCTCCCGCTCTTCCCGCTGAGCACCGTGCTGCTCCCCGGCGCCGACCTGCCGCTGCACGTGTTCGAAGCGCGCTACCGGCAACTGGTCCTCGACCTGGTCAACGAGGTCGTCCCGGACCGCCGCTTCGGCGTCGTCGGCATCCGGCAGGGCTGGGAGGTCGGCGACGACAACGTCGACTCGATGTACGACGTGGGGTGCTCCGCGCGGCTGCAGCAGGTGCAGCAGCTGCCGCAGGGCCGCTACGACATCACCGCGGAAGGCGGGCACCGGTTCCGTCTGCTGCAGATCGACCGGGAGGCCGCGCCCTACCTGATGGCCCGGGTGGAATGGCTCCCCGACGACGAACCCGACGAGGACCCGCGGCTGGTCGACCGGCTCGACGAGGCCGCCCGCGAAGCGCACGAGCGCTACCACGGCACCGGATTGCGCGGCGACCACTACGAACCCGCGGCCGCCGACCTCGAACCGGGCGAGCTGTCCTACGCGCTGGCGGAGGACTGCGTGCTCAGCACCGACGACCGCCAGGCGCTGCTCGCCGAGACCGATCCGCTGGCCCGGCTGCGGCTGGTGCGGCGGCTGCTCGCGCGGGAGGCGCAGTTCCTGCGGGAACTGCGGGCCGTCCCGGCGCCGCTCGCCGAATTCGCCGAGCAGACCAGCGTGAACTGACCGCTCCGCGCAACACCGCCCGGCCGCTCGCGGCCGCTCGCTAGGATCTCGCCCATGTCATCACCTGGTGGGCCGGGGAACCCGGAGAACGGCGAGCCCTGGGGCGGTCGCGGCAGCTGGGGGGCGCAGCCCGGGCAGCAGGGCGGGCCGCCGTACCAGGGCGGCATGCGCTACCAGGGCTTCGGCACGTTCGACCGTCCGCAGGAACCGACCGCGCCACCGCCGGTCGCACCGCTGCCTCCCCCGCCACCGCCGTCCCCGCCGCGGCGGAACCGCGGTCCGCTGATCGCGCTGTGCGCGGCGGTGGCCGTGGTGCTGGTCGTGGTGGTCACCGCGGTCGTCTTCGGCGGCTCCGGCGGGGACGACGACGCGCGGGCCGGGTCGGCGCCCGCCCCCACTTCAGCCGCACCGGAGACCTCCGCCGCGACGGCGCCCGGCACGTCCGCGCCCACCTCGGCCGGGCCGCCGCCCGAACCGCTGGAACCGGGCTGGCAGGCGGTGCCGGTGCCGAAGCGGAACGCCGCCTACGACGTGCCGCCGGGCTGGGAGCTGCAGTCGCCCGGCAGCCTGGTCGGGTTCGGGGAGACCGAGGACGACCCGGTGACCGTGAGCGGAGTCGCGCTCTACCAGCACGGCTACTGCCCGGACCGCAGCGGCAGCTTCCGCGGGCTCGCCGGTGCCACCGCGCGGCGCGGCCCGGACGCGGCGGCGATCGCCACCGACATGGCCCGCCGGTTCTCGGAGCTCGCCTACGGCGCCGACGCCCGGATCGAGCTCACGCCGCCGCAGCCGGCGGTGCTGCCCGGCGGGCTCCCCGGGCACAAGGTGGTCGCCACCGTGTTCCCCGCGCCCGCGGCGTGCGGCTCGCCGAGCGCGGTGGTCAACGTGCTCACCACCGACGGCTCCGGCGGGACCGCGGTGGTGCACGTCGCGGCCGCGGACCAGGAGGTGCCGGACGCGGTGACCCCCGACGTGCTCGACCGCATCACGGCCTCGGTGCGGCCCGCGGGCTGACCCGATCGGCCTCCAGCGGGGCGGACGTCGATCAGCTGCGGCGGCCCAGGTCGTCGAAGCCGTTCCAGGACGCCGCGAGGCCGTAGCCGAGCGCCAGCCCGAACGGCTGCACCAGCACGGCCCACGAGGTGCCCACCGCGGGCGGAACGGTGAGCGCGGAGCCGTAGCCCAGGTCGGCGGGCCACGGGTACAGCTCGCCCGCGAACGTCGACCCCATCCGCATCGCCAGCCACGCCGAGACGAGCGAGCCGAGCGCCGCGGCGACCAGCAGCACCGGCCCGCGCCGCCTGCGGAACGTCCACAACACGGCCGCGGTGACGATGCCGGTGGCGAAGGACAGCAGCAGGAACAGCGCCAGCGCGTCGAACTCGTGGTAGCTCTCCACGATCTGCGCGGGCACCGGCGTCCCGCTGCGGCCGAGCAGGCTCGCCTGCGGCGGCGCGAGCCGGGACCACACCCACCCCAGCGGCATCCCGAGCAGCGCCACCAGGGACAGCGCGCTCAGCGCAGGCAGCAGGTCGGCGCGCACCGCGACCCGCGAGGTCCGCTCGTCCGGGCCGGGCACGCGCACCGCCCCGGCGGGTTCGGGTGTTCCGCTGGCCTCGACCGCTCCTGATGACAACAGCCGACCCTCCTCGGTGATGTGGCGAGCACTGGCTCGCGCCGCGTCTTCGTCTTGTCGGCGGCGGAGCCGTCGAGCAGCGACCACCGGCTCGACCGGCACCGCCGCGAGTTCTCAGCGGTCCTCCCGCGAGGACGCGATGTCACGGGTGGCGGAGCCGGTCGAGAGATCGATCCCGCAGCGGGAAGGCCGTCGAGGTTCCGCCACCCGTCCCCCGCAACAGGAGCGGGACGAGCCCACAGCACCCTAGCGGGTGATCGCGGTCGGCCTTCCAGGCGCGGCGCGGGTGTCCGGTGGCCATCCTCTATTCTGCGCGGGCGTCCTGTCCCCCACTTCCGAAGGATCGAACTCACGTGGCGGGAACCTTGCCGAGTCCGGTGCTGACCGGACCCCGATCGATCGATGCGCCGCGCCGGGACTCCGCCGTGCGACTTCCCTTGCGCAGCACCGTTGCCGAACTGGTCGCCGGGTCGATCGTCGCCGCCGTGGTGAGCCTCGTCCTGCAGTTCGCGGTGGCGCGCCTCGGCATCAGCGAACCGAGCTTCGCGCCGGAGGCGCTGGCCTCGCTCGGCGCCGCGCTGGTGTTGTTGATCACGTTCGCGCTGCTGGCGGCCGGTCCCACCCGGTTACCGCGCCCGGTGCGGCTGGCGGGGACGTGGGCCGCGCTGTCCACGTTCACCACGCTGGCGCTGGCGATTCCGCTGCAGGCGACGCGGTACTACTTCGGCGGTTCGTCGACGGACAACGCGTTCCGCCTGCAGTACATGACCCGGATGGCGTCCGCCTGGGACCTGTCCGACATGAACTACGCGGGCGTCGCGCCGTACTACCCGGGCGGCTGGTTCTGGCTGGGCGGCAGGTTCGCGAACCTGCTCGGCTGGGAGGGCTGGGCGGCGTACAAGCCGTACGCGCTGATCTGGGTGGCGGTGACGAGCGTCGTCGCGTTCACGCTGTGGAGCGTCGTGGTGCGCAGGCGGCTGGCGCTGCTGGCCGCGATCGCGACCTCGCTGGCGGGGATGCTGCACGGCATCGAGGAGCCGTACGCGTGGCCGTCTGCGGCGTGGCTGGCGCCGATCGCGGTGCTGACCTGGCACGCGATGCGCCGCGAGGAGCGCGCCCCGCGCTGGACGCTGGTGTGCATCGGCGGGTACGTCGGGTTCGCGGCGATCACCTACACCCTGCACTTCGGCTTCGCGGTGCTGCTGATCGTGGCGATGGCCGTGGTGGTCGGCGTGTTCCGGGTGCGTCGCGGCGAGCGGGTGTGGCCGACGGTCCAGCGCATGTTCTTCCGGCTGCTGCCGATCGGCGTGGTCAGCGGGCTCGTGTCGCTGCTGGTGTGGCTGCCGTACGTGCTGGCCACGCACGTGTTCACCGACAACCCGCGCAGCGCGGCGCTGCACTACCTGCCGGAGGACGGTTCGTTCCTGCCGGTGCCGATGATGTCGGCGAGCCCGGTCGGCGCGCTGTGCCTGGCGGGGTTCGCCTGGCTGGTGCTGCGGGCGCGGCGCAGCGAGGTCGCGGCGGCGATGCTGACCGTGGTGGTCGCGATCTACACCTGGTTCGGGCTCTCGACGCTGGCGCTGGTGGCGAAGACGACGCTGCTCGCGTTCCGGTTGAACGTGATCCTGGGCGTCGTGCTGGCGGTGGCCGGGGTGTTCGCGGTGCTGGAGTTCATCGGCTGGCTGCGGGAGCGGGTGGACGCGGCCTACGCCGCGCGGATCACGGTCCTGTCCTGCGCGCTGGGGCTGCTCGGCGCGATCACGTTGACGCAGGGCGCGATCGGCAGCGCGCTGGCGCCGTCCGCGGACCAGGCCTACGAGGACTACTACCCGACGGGCGACAACGCGAAGGGCGCGCGCGATCCGGAGCAGACCGGTTCGTGGGCCGACGACGTGTACCGGGAGGTGTCGCAGCTGACCGGTCGCCCGCCGCAGCGGAACCTGCTGCTGACCACCGACTACAAGCTGCTGTCGTTCCAGCCGTACTGGAGCTTCCAGCAGGAGACGCCGCACTACGCGAACCCGCTGGCCGACTACGACGGGCGGACCGCGGAGATCGAGCGCTGGACGAAGGCGCGCAGCGGCGCGGAGCTGCTGGACATGCTGCAGCACAGCCGGTTCACCACGCCGAACGTGTTCATCCTCCGCAACCAGGACAGCCCGGTCGCGTCGGAGGCGGACCAGGAGCGTGCGGCGGACCCGTCGGACGAGAACGGCCGGAAGCTGGCGCTGAACCTCAAGGGCGACGCGTTCCCGCAGCTGCCGAACGTGCGGGACTACGACGTGTTCTTCGACCCGGCCGCGTTCGACGACCCGCGGTTCGAGCGCCGCGAGGTGGGGCCGTACACCGTGATCGCGCTGCGCGACGCGCGCTGATCCCCGCGACACGACCGCGCCCCCGGGGTTCCTCCCCGGGGGCGCGGTGCGTTTCAGGACAGCCGGATCGGCAGCGCTTCGAGCCCGTGCACGAGGGTGCTGGGCCGCCACCGGAGTTCCGCCGGGTCCACGGCGAGGCGCAGGTCGGGGAAGCGCTCCAGCAGCCCGCGCACCGCGATCCGCGCTTCGAGCCGGGCCAGCGAGGCGCCGAGGCAGAAGTGGATGCCGTGCCCGAACCCGAGGTGCCCGGTGCTGGAGCGGCTCAGGTCGAACTCGTCGGGCCGGTCGAAGCGTCGCTCGTCCCGGTTCGCCGAACCGAGCGACACCAGCACGAGCTCGCCCGCCGGGATCTCCACGTCGCCGAGCAGCACCGGTTCGGCGGTGTGCCGCATCGTCGCCAGGTTCACCGGGCTCTCGTGCCGCAGCGTCTCCTCGATCGCGTCGTCGACGAGGTCCGGGTCGGCGCGCACCTCGGCCAGCCGTTCCGGGTTGCCGAGCAGGTCGTAGACGCAGTTGCCGATGAGGTTCACCGTCGTCTCGTGCCCGGCGGCGAGCAGCAGGAACGCCATGGAGATCAGTTCGGGTTCGCTGAGCCGGTCCGTCCCGTCGGCGGCCGCGATGAGCGCGCTGATCAGGTCGTCGCCGGGTTCCTCGCGCTTGCGGGCGATCAGCCCGGCGGTGTACTCGGCGATGGCGGTCCCGGCCGAGTTGATCGTCTCGGCGTCGGCGCCGTTGACCAGCGCCGTCGTCCAGCGCTTGAAGTCCTCGTGGCGCTCCTGCTCCACTCCGAGCATCTCGGAGATCACGATGATGGGCAGCGGGAACGCGAACTCGTGCAGCAGGTCGATCTCGCCGCGGCCGGCGATCTCGTCGAGCAGTTCGCCGGTGAGCAGCTCCACGCGGGGCCGCAGGTCCTCGACGCGGCGCGGGGTGAAGCCCTTGAGCACGAGCTTGCGCAGCCGGGAGTGGTCCGGCGGGTCCGTGTTGAGCAGGTGCGCGTTGAGGTCGTCGATGAACTCGGCGCGGTGCGCGCCCTCCCCCAGCTGGTTGTCGATGGCCTTCTTGGTGCCTTCGACGTTCTTCTGCAGCCTCGGATCGGAGAGCGCCTGGCGCGCTTCCGCGTAGCGGGTCACGACCCACACCGGGATGCCTGCCCGGCTGATCACCTTCTGCGCGGGAGCGTCGGCGCGCAGCCGCGCGTAGCGCACGTAGGGGTCCTGCATGAACGCGTCGTCGAGGACGATCGACTCGGCGTTCTCCGTGGTGGCGGACATCGCGTCCTCTCGGGTGGGAGGCTGTCGCGGGACAGTCAACTCGCCGCGATCTGAGAGGATTCTCAGCTTCCGCGGCGGTGCGCGAGCCACCATCCGAGGCGTTCCGCGGGTACCGCCGCGGACGCGGGAGGGACCGTCCGAACAGCCCCTGCCCGCTCACCCGATCAGCAGGATTCGACGCGCCCGGCGCCGAACAGGCCCGTCAGCTCCCCCCTGCGACCCGTCCTCGGTGGACAGCTGGACAGCGCCGAGCACCGAGCACCAGGCGCGCACCTGGCGGTGGCCCCGGCACGGTGTGCTCCTCCGGCGCGATCGGCTCGGGACGGGCGCGGACCGTCCGGCGGCCTCCCCCATCGCCGCGAACGGCGGCGGACCGGCCGGGAAGCGCACCGGCCGCGGGGCGCGACACCGACCCGATCGGCGGTGCCGACGAGCGAAGGGGTGGTCACGGCGGCGCCGGACCGCGACCATCTCCGGGCGCGATCCGCGACCCTGCCGGGCGTGCCGCGGATCGGTCCCCAGCCGGATCGATCCCGAGCTCGACGAGCTCGGCGGACCGGGTTCCCGCGAACATCCCGCCCTTGCGGACGGTGATCGTTCCTAGGGGGTAGCGTGGCCTGACGTGACCGCTCCTGATCCCGTGGACGTACGTCTGCTCACCGCCGTCGCCGAATCCGGGCGCGCCGCGGTGCACGAGATCGCGTCGCGGCTCGGGATGGACGTCCGCGACGTGGCCGCCCGGCTCGCCGTGCTCTCCACCACCGGTCTCCCCATGGTCGTCGGCGTCGAGTGCGACCCGGTCGGCATCCGCAACGCGGTCGCCGCCGCCAACGCCTGGACCCAGGCCAGCGGCGGATACCAGGTGCCCAATCCGCCCAGCGGTGGGTACCAGGTGCCGAACCCGCCGAGCGGCGGCCACCAGGTGCACGGCGGCCCCAGCGGGGCGCACAGCGGCGGACACCCCGGCCAGAACCAGACCGGCGGCGCGCAACCGTTCACCCCCGCCGGACCGCCCGCCTCCCTCGGCCAGCCGCAGCAGGCCAGGCCCGCACCGGCGCCCGGACCGCAGCAGGCACCTCAGAACACCTGGGGCCCGCCCGGCTCCGCCGCTTGGGCGCGCGGCGACCAGCAGCAGCGGCCCCCGCAACCCGGCCAGCCCGCGGCCGGACCGCAATCAGGACCGCATTCCGGGCCGCAACCGGCCCAGGCCGCCCCGCAGAACCAGCAGACCCAGCAGGTCGCGAACCCGCACGCACCCACCGCCAAGACCGCGGTGCCCGCCGCGGCCCGCACCGGCAAGGTCGGCACCAAGCTCGACGTGGACGGCCCCGAAGGCGAGCGGATCACCATCCAGCTCGTCGAAGTCGTCGACCCCGCCGACTTCCTGTACACCGCCGCCGGCTACCAGCTGCAAGAAGGCGAACGCTCCGTCGTCGTGCACACCGAGCTCACCAACCGCAGCCCCATGCCGTTCACCTCGCTGCCCGACCTCTACCTGGTGCTGGTCGCCGAAGACGGCTCCACCGTGGGCAAAGCACCGGTCGCGCTGTCCTCCCGGCCGCCGCACCGCATCGGCGTCCCGCCCGGCGAAACCGCGGGCGGGCACACCGTCTACGTGCTGCCGGAGGACACCGAGCTGTCCACGGTGCGGTGGACCATGAGACCAGGAGACGAACACCGAACCCTGCACTGGGACATCACTGATCTCTGATCCGGCTCGTTCTGCTCGGTGGGGGCGGGTGGCGGAACCTCAGCGGGCCCCTCGCTGCGGGATCGATTTCACCGGTGGCTCCGCCACAGGAGAAATCGCTGTCCTCGCGAGGAACCCGCTGAGAACCCGCTGCGGTGCCGGTTGCTCGGGTGGTCTCCGCTCAGCGGCTTCGCCGCTGACAGGCGAAAAAGACCTGGCCCAGCGCAGAGTCGCGGCGGTTCGATCCAATGTGGACTGTCAGGTGGTGCGGCGGCGGACCCAGTCGAGGGGGCCGGGGCGAGGGCGCTCGGGACGGCGTTCGCGGCGCTGGAGGGTGGGCCAGTCCCCTGCGTCCGCCGATGAATCCGCGACGGGGTCCGCGCCCAGCACCGCCGGGCCCGCGCGGCCGACGTCCTCGGCCGCG
This sequence comes from Saccharopolyspora sp. NPDC047091, assembly GCF_040643635.1. Classification (NCBI taxonomy): domain Bacteria; kingdom Bacillati; phylum Actinomycetota; class Actinomycetes; order Pseudonocardiales; family Pseudonocardiaceae; genus Saccharopolyspora; species Saccharopolyspora sp. NPDC047091. The sequence goes on along the minus strand of NZ_JBEYUS010000011.1, from coordinate 64,427 downwards.
AGCAGCTCCGCGAGCCCCAGCTGGCCCGGATCGGTCCGCTCCGCATCGGTGGTGGGCCAGTCCTCGGCCTCCGCGCGCCCGTCCCGCCGCGCGGGTCCAGGCGGCGGCGAACCGCCCAACGACAGGCCCGTCGGCGGCGTCGGCGTGTCGTCGGTGAACTCCTCGCGACGCCCGTCGAACGCCCCGCCCGCTCCGGCCTGGGTCATCGGCCCCTCCCCACCGCTCCTGGATCAGTACGACCACGCTACGCGATCGTCCGACCGCGCCTGGACGAAGATCATCACAAGGCGCGGCGAGAGCGGCTCAGGAGTCCTGTTCGCGCAGGACGTCGAGGGCGTGCTGCAGATCGTCCGGGTAGTCGCTGGTGAACGTCACCCACTGCCCGTCGGCGGGGTGCTCGAAGCCCAGCATCCGGGCGTGCAGCCACTGCCTGCCCAGCTGCAGCCGCCGCGCCAGCACCGGGTCCGCCCCGTAGGTGAGATCGCCCGCGCACGGATGCCGGACCGCGGAGAAGTGCACCCGGATCTGGTGCGTGCGCCCGGTCTCCAGCTTCACGTCCACCAAGGACGCGGCGCGGAACGCCTCCACCGTCTCGTAGTGGGTGATGCTCGGCTTGCCACCGCTGACCACGGCGAACTTGTAGTCGTGCTTGGGGTGCCGGTCGATCGGCGCGTCGATGGTGCCGCTGCTCGGATCGGGGTGGCCCTGCACCAGCGCGTGGTAGCGCTTCTCCACGGTGCGTTCCTTGAAGGCCCGCTTCAGCGCGGTGTAGGCGTGCTCGCTCTTCGCCGCGACCATGACGCCGGTGGTGCCCGCGTCGAGCCGGTGCACCACGCCCTGGCGCTCCGCGGCGCCCGAGGTCGCGATCTGCACGCCCGCCGCGGCGAGCCCGCCGATCACGGTGGGTCCCTCCCAGCCGGGGCTGGGGTGCACGGCGACGCCGATGGGCTTGTCCACCACGACGATGTCGTCGTCCTGGTGCAGGATCCGCAGGCCTTCCACCGGGACCGCGACCACTTCCGGTTCCGGCCGGGCCGCGGGCAGCGTCACCTCCACCAGTCCGCCCGCGATGAGCCGGTCCGACTTGCCGACGGGGGCGCCGTCCAGCAGCACCTCACCGGATTCGGCGAGCCCCGCCACCGTGCTCCGGGACAGCCCGAGCAGCTTCGCCAGACCCGCATCGACCCGCATGCCTTCGAGGCCGTCCGGGACCGGGAGCATCCGCAGATCGCTCATGCCCGGTCCTCGCGCTTCTTGCGGGTGTGCACGGAGCCGTCGTAATCCCGGCCGAACAGCGACAGGAGCACCACGAGGATTCCGCCGCACACGATGGACGAGTCGGCGACGTTGAACACCGGCCACACGCTGCCGTCCGGCGCGAACAGCGACACGAAGTCCACCACGTGCCCGCGCAGCGGCCCCGGTTCCCGGAACAGCCGGTCGACCAGGTTCCCGCAGGCCCCGCCCAGCACCAGGCCGAGCCCCACGGCCCAGCCGGTGGAGCGCAGCTTCGGCGCCAGCCACACGATGACGCCGACGACGGCGATCGCCAGCAGCGCCAGCAGCCAGGTCATGCCGGTGGCCAGCGAGAACGCGGCCCCCGGGTTGCGCACCAGCACCAGGTACACGGCACCGCCGAACAGCTCCAGCGGTGGCCGCCCGTCGAGCCGGGCGACGGCGGCGATCTTGGTCAGCACGTCCGCGGCCAGCAGCAGCGCCGCCACCCCGAACAGCAGGACCAGCAGCTTCCGCGGCGCGCGGCCACCGGCGGGTTCGACCGCGGTCGCCCCGGCGACGTCCGAACCCGAGTCCGGCTCGCCTGCGGCGGTACCGCCGTCCCCGCCCGCGGCGGGTCGCGCTTCCGGTTCTGAGGTCGAGCCCGCGCCGTCGGCGGGGTTCGATCCGGGCTGCTCGGAGTCGGACTGCTCGGTGTTCACCCGGCCCATTCTCCCCGACCGCCGATCGGTCGTTCGCAGCGGCTCACGCCAACGCGGCGGGGAACTCGCGCGGATCGTCGGCGGGCACCCAGCGGCCGCCGTCCAGTTCGTAGCTCCACTGCGGCCCGTGGGCGACCAGCTCGCGCAGCGCGGTGACGATCCGGTCCACGTGCTCGACGGTGGTGCCGAGGCCGAGGCTGATCCGGACCGCGCGCTGCGCGTCGGTGCCTGCCAGCAGGTGCCGCACGGCGCGGTGCGCGCAGAACAGCCCGTCCCGCACGCCGATGCCGTGCTCCGCGGACAGCGCCGCGGCCAGCAGGCCCGGGTCCTGGCCGTCCACGGTGAAGCCGACCACGCCGACCCGGTCGTGCTCGGGCCCGAACAGGCTCAGCTCGCGCAGCCCGGGCACGGTGGCGAGCCCGGCGCGGAGCCTGCGCAGCAGCAGGTCCTCGTGCCCCTCGATCGCCTCGGCGTGCTCGGCGATCACCTCGCAGGCCTTGGCGAGCGCGTGCACGCCGACCGTGTTCGGCGACCCGGCCTCGTGCCGTTCGGGACCGGTGTTCCAGTCGATCTCGCCCTCGTCGGGGACCGAGCGGGTGGCGCCGCCCCCGGCCAGGTACGGCTCGGCCCGGTCCAGCCAGTCGTCGCGGCCGATGAGCGCGCCCGCGCCGAACGGGGCGTAGAGCTTGTGGCCGGACAGCACCGCGTGGTCCACGCCGAGGTCGGCGATGCGGATCGGGCGGTGCGGGGCGAGCTGGGCGGCGTCGAGCACGGTGCGGGCGCCGTGCGCACGCGCGACGCGGGCGAGTTCGGCGATCGGCCACAGCTCGCCGGTCACGTTGGAGGCGCCGGTCAGCACCGCGAGCTTCGGCCCGTCGGCGCACTCGGCGAGCGCGGCGTCGAGCAGCCGCACCGCGTCCTGCGGGCTCTCCGGGATGTCGAGGCGGTGCAGCCGCTCCCCCGCCCACGGCAGCAGCGCCGCGTGGTGCTCGGTGTCGAACACGACCACCGAGGTGTCCGCGGGCAGCGCACCGGCCAGCAGGTTCAGCGCGTCCGTGGTGTTCCGGGTGAAGATCACCGAGTCGGTGCGGCGGGCGCCGACGAACCGGCGCAGCACGTCCCGAGCGCCCTCGTAGACCCGGGTGCACACCTGGGAGGCGAACCCGGCGCCGCGGTGCACGCTGGCGTACCAGGGCAGCAGCTCGTTCACGGCGTCGCGCACCGCGTTCAGGCAGGGCGCGCTGGCCCCGTGGTCCAGGTTGGCGTACTCGGCGGAACCGCCGGTGACCAGCGGGACCTGGAGCTGCGCGCCGACGACCGCGGGCACCACGGGAACGGAGTCCACGACGGACCAGATCGGGGTTTCGGCGATCTCACCGGCGGCGGAGCGAACGGCTGACGACACGATGCCTCCTGGGGCCTCACCGGGCCCGGAGCATTCGGGGCCCGCGCTTGCCGACCGCCCTGCGCGATCGGCCAGGTCCTCACCCGGGGCACCCCACCGCGGTAGGAGGGTTGCCGACCAGCAAACCGGGGTTTCCCGCTGGCACTCATGACCTTCGACGACGAACCTTAAGGACCACCCCCCGCCGCGCGCAACCGTCCGGTGCGAAGTGGGAGGTGTGCCACGCCCGTCCGGGCGGGTCCGCGAAGGATCTCGCGGACCCGCCCGGGGGCGGCCGATCAGACGCGTTCGACGGCGACCGAGACGTCCACGCCGTCCCCGACGCTGCCCGCGGAACCACCCGCGGCCGCGCCCTCGGACACGACATCGGCGAGGGTTTCGGCGGCGATGAACTCGCGGTGCGCGTCCACCGCGGCCAGCACCTCCGCGGGCGCGGAGACCTCGACGCGGATGCGGTCGGAGATCTCGAACCCGGCGTCCCGGCGCGCCTGCTGCACGACGCGCACCAGGTCGCGGGCCACGCCTTCGGCGGCCAGCTCCGAGGTGACGTCGCAGTCCAGCACCACCAGCCCGGCCCCGCCCGGCAGCGCGGCCGCGGCACCGGAGTCGGTGGACACCAGCCGCTCGGTGAACTCGCCCTCCTGGAGTTCGGTGCCGTCCGCGACGACGGCACCCGCCGCGTTCCGGGTCCAGTCGCCGGACTTCACGGCCTTGATCACCCGCTGCACGTCCTTGCCGAGCCGGGGTCCTGCGGCGCGGGCGTTCACGGCGATCTCGAACCGGCCGTGCGCGGCGACGTCGGTGGTCAGCTCGACCTCCTTGACGTTCACCTCGTCCCGGATCAGGTCCACGAACGGCTCCAGCGAGCCGGCTTCCGGCATGGCCACGACCAGCTTCGCCAGCGGCAGCCGGACGCGCCGCGAGTTCGACTTCCGCAGGGCCAGCACCGAGGAGCACACCTGCCGCACCCGGTCCATCGCCGAGACCAGCGCCGCGTCCGCGGGCAGCTCGTCGACCAGCGGCCAGTCGGCCAGGTGCACCGAACGGCCACCGGTGAGCCCGCGCCACACCGCCTCCGCGGTCAGCGGCAGCAGCGGCGCCACCACCCGGGAGGTCACCTCCAGCACGGTGTGCAGCGTGTCGATGGCATCGGCGTCCCCGGCCCAGAACCGGTCCCGGGAGCGGCGCACGTACCAGTTCGTCAGGACCTCCAGGAAGTCCCGGACGCTGGCGCACGCCCCCGCCGGGTCGAACACGTCCATCGCGGCCTGCACGTCGCCGACGAGCTCGTGGGTCTTGGCGAGCACGTAGCGGTCCAGCACGTGCTCGCTGTCCACCCGGAACCGGCCCTCGACGCCTTCGGCGTTGGCGTACAGCGCCAGGAAGTACCAGGAGTTCCACAGCGGCAGCACGGCCTGGCGCACCGCATCCCGGATGCCGCGCTCGGTGACCACGAGGTCGCCGCCGCGCAGGATCGGGCTGGCCATCAGGAACCAGCGCATCGCGTCCGAACCGTCGCGGTCGAAGACCTCGTTGACGTCCGGGTAGTTGTTCTTCGACTTCGACATCTTCATGCCGTCGTCGCCGAGCACGATGCCGTGCGCGACCACGTTGGAGAACGCGGGCCGGTCGAACAGCGCGGTCGCCAGCACGTGCAGCAGGTAGAACCAGCCGCGGGACTGGCCGTTGTACTCGACGATGAAGTCGCCCGGGTAGTGGTGCTCGAACCAGTCGGCGTTCTCGAACGGGTAGTGGACCTGCGCGAACGGCATCGCCCCGGACTCGAACCAGCAGTCCAGCACCTCCGGCACCCGCCGCATGGTGGACTTGCCGGTCGGGTCGTCCGGGTTCGGCCGGGTCAGCTCGTCGATGTTCGGCCGGTGCAGGTCGGCGGGCCGCACCCCGAAGTCGCGCTCCAGCTCGTCGAGCGAGCCGTACACGTCGGTGCGCGGGTGCGCCGGGTCGTCCGAGGTCCACACCGGGATCGGCGAACCCCAGAACCGGTTCCGCGAGATGTTCCAGTCGCGGGCGTTGGACAGCCACTTGCCGAACTGGCCGTCCCGGATGTGCCCCGGCACCCAGTTGATCTGCTGGTTGAGCTCGACCATGCGGTCCCGGAACTGGGTGACGGCCACGAACCAGGACGACAGGGCGCGCTGGATCAGCGCGTTGTCGCAGCGCCAGCAGTGCGGGTACGGGTGGTCGTAGGTCTCGTGCCGCAGCAGCAGCCCGGCTTCCTTGAGGTCCCGGATGATCTGCTTGTTCGCCTCGAAGACCTGCTGGCCCTCGTACGGCGGGACCTCGGCGGTGAACCGGCCGCGCGCGTCGACCGGCACGACCGGTTCGATGTCGTGCGCGTCGGTGACGGCCTTGTCCTCCTCACCGAAGGCGGGCGCGATGTGCACGACGCCGGTGCCGTCCTCAGTGGTCACGTAGTCGGCGGGCAGCACCCGGTGGGCGTTCTCCCGCCCGGCGAAGAAGTCGAACGGCGGCCGGTAGCTCGTGCCGACCAGCTCGGCGCCGGTGAACCGGGCGACGACGCGGTCGGCGACGTCCTCGCCGAGCTCCCGCGCGTACGCGCCCAGCCGCGCCTCGGCCAGCAGGTAGCGCTCGCCGCCCTGACCGGGCTCCACGAGCACGTAGTCCACCTCGGGGTGGACCGCGGCCGCGAGGTTCGACGGCAGCGTCCACGGCGTCGTCGTCCACACCAGCGCCAGCGCCCCGTCGAACGCCTTGCCCGGCGCGACGAGCCGCAGGCCCACGGTCACCGCCGGGTCCTGCCGCTGGCGGTAGGTGTCGTCCATCCGAGTCTCGGTGTTGGACAGCGGCGTCTCGCAGCGCCAGCAGTACCAGAGCACCCGGAAGCCCTCGTAGACCAAGCCCTTGTCCCACAAGGTCTTGAAGGCCCACATCACGCTCTCCATGTAGTCCATGTCGAGCGTCTTGTAGTCGTTCTCGAAGTCCACCCAGCGCGCCTGGCGGGTGACGTAGTCCTCCCACTCCCGCGTGTAGCGCAGCACCGAGGCGCGGCAGGCGTCGTTGAACTGGGCGACGCCCATCGACTCGATCTCGGACTTCGAGGTGATGCCGAGCTGCTTCTCCGCCTGCACCTCCGCGGGCAGCCCGTGGCAGTCCCAGCCGAAGCGCCGCTCCACCCGGTGGCCGCGCATCGTCTGGTAGCGCGGCACCGCGTCCTTGACGTACCCGGTGAGCAGGTGCCCGTAGTGCGGCAGGCCGTTCGCGAACGGCGGGCCGTCGTAGAACACGAACTCGTTCGACCCGTTGACGCCCGCGTCCCTGGCCTGCACGCTCTCCCGGAACGTCCCGTCCGCGGACCAGAAGTCGAGCACTTCCCGCTCGATCTGCGGGAAGGACGGTTGTGCGGCCACCCCGCGCTCCTGGGGGGCTGCTCGATCCGCGCCCTCCGGGGCGGGCGTTCCGCCGAATCGGACCTTCGGGTAAGCCATCGCGGGTGTTCTCCTCGCCGGTGTGTCGTCAGCAGCCGCACGGGCATCCGCACTCGATGCCCACACGGGGACGACACGGCGCGCGACCCAATCCGGTCGCCCGCGTCCCGCGGTACCACCCCGCTTGCCGCCGCGAACGCGACGGCCACTCGTTGCCGGCTGTGACGGGCCGAACCCGTCCGGTTCTACTGGGGCGCCGCGGCAGCGCCGCGCCCGTTCTTCCGGAGGCTCCCCGGTGATGGCCGGATCAACGCCGATGCGGGCCGGTCGCTCCCCGGCGACCAGCCCGCATTCAGCATAACCATTCGACGCCACCGGGTTTCCACGGCCACCGCCGCGGTCCGCGCCCAGGGCCCTGAGCGCGCCACCCGGCGGGTTCAGCGCGCGGCGCGCGCCTGACCGGCCAGCACCGCGTCCGGGGTGCAACGGGCGCAGGCGGTGAAGCCCAGCTCCCGGGCTTCCTTCGCCGGCAGGCCCTGCACCTCCCGATCGCCGAGCCATTCGCAGCTGGCCAGGTGGTACCGGGGACGTTCGTCGACGACCACGACCTCGTCGTCCGATTCGGACACCAGCAGCGCGTCCGCCGCGTCGGTGTCCTCCTCGTCCGGTTCCGCATCGGCGTCGACCTCGTCGGCAGGTGCCGCCGGGTCCCGCCCCGCCTCGCCCGCGGCGACCGGCTGCCGCGGCGGTGAGCTCGCTTCCCTCCGCCGCCGCAACCGTTCCACCACGAGCAATGCCGCGGCCAGCACGCTGAGCAGCACCGACAGCCACGCCCATTCCGGGCGTTCGATCAGCACCGACGTCACCAGCACACCGCCGGCCGCCAGGACCAGGAACAGCACTACCAACAACACGCCGAACTCCCCTTCACCGCACCGTGCGGGGACCCCCTTGTCCCCTCCGCAGCCGACCACCGGCGGCCGGATGGCCGTGCGGTGGCTCGCGACCGGCGGATCCGGTCACCGGCCCGTTCAGCCGGCTTCGGCGGCTCGTGCTCCGAAGCTGTAGGTGTTCTGCTGGCCGGCGGCGCGGCTGCCGCTCTCGGCGGGTGCCGCCGATCCGCGGTCCTGCAGTTCACGCAGCTGCGATTCCAGGTAGGTCTGCAACCGGGTGCGGTACTCGCGCTCGAAGGTGCGCAAGGTGTCGATCTTCTTCTCCAGCGCGTTCTTCTCCTGGGTGATGTTGCCCATCACCTCGGCGTGCTTGCGCTGCGCGTCGCGTTCCAGACCGGCGGCCTTCTCGCGGGCCTGCCGTTCCAAGGTCTCGGCCCGGGTGCGGGCGTCGTTCAGCATCGTCTCGGCGCGGGTGCGCGCCTCGTTGACCATGCTGTCGGACTTCGACCGGGCGTCGGAGAGGAGCTGCTCGGACTTGGTCCGGGCCTCCGAGAGCATGCCGTCGGCTTCCGCCTTCGCCTCGCCGGTCAGCCGGTCCGCCATCTCCTGGGCGAGCCCGAGGACCTTGGCGGCCTGCACGTGGTGGTCACCACCGGGCGAGGTCTGCTCTGCCGCGGTGGGTGCCGGGACCGGCGCGAGCCGACGCGGTTCTTCCACCGGAGCGGGGGCGGCGGGAACCGCGGACGCCTGACTGCGGGCGTCGTCGAGATCGACCTGCGCGGTCTGCAGCTGGTTCTCCAGCTGCTCCATCTGGCTGCGCAGATCGTTGTTCTCCTCCACCAACCGGGCGAGCTCGGCTTCAACCAGGTCGAGGAAAGCGTCCACCTCGTCCTCGTTGTAACCGCGCTTCCCGATCGGCGGTTTACTGAACGCGACGTTATGCACGTCGGCGGGGGTCAAGCCCACAAGATCACCTCACGCACTCTTCGGCTGCAGGTCACCCGGGTTCCCCGTTACCCGGTCTGCGTCCACAGTTTCAACAGCAGCTGCATCAGTATGAACACAACCAGCAGCAGCACCATAATGGATAGGTCCAGCCCCACACCGCCGATGCGGACCGTCGGGATCACCCGGCGCAGCAGCCGGATCGGCGGGTCGGTCACTGTGTAGATGCTCTCCAACGCGATTGCAACCCCTCCAGCGGGGCGCCAGTCGCGGGCGAACACCCGGACGAGCTCGATCACGATACGGGCCGTGAGCAGCAGCCAGAAGATGAAGACCGCGTAGTAAAGGACGATCAGCGCCAGTTCCACAGCTCAACTCTGCCACCGGTCACCCGTAGTTGAAAAAGGCACCCTCGGCCAAGCGGCGCTTGTCCTCGGCTGCGACGTCCACGTTCGGGGGTGAGAGCAAGAACACCCGGTTGGTGACCTTCTCGATCGAACCGCGCATCGCGAAGGCCAGACCTGCGGCGAAGTCGACCAGACGCTTGGCGTCCGCTTCGTCCATCTCCGTCAGGTTCATGATCACCGGGGTGCCGTCCCGGTACTGCTCCCCGATCGTGCGGGCCTCGCTGTAGCTGCGAGGATGCAGAGTTGTGATCTTGCTCAAGTTGAAGTGGCTGCCGGTGTCGGTGACGGCCCGCAGCCGGGAGACGGACTCCCGCTCGGCGGCCGTGCGCGCCGCGGTCTCCGGCGTCCACTGCCTGCGGGCCGGCTTGACCTCGCGGTACTCCTCCCCGCGGTGACCGGGGTCCCGGTGCGGGGCCTCGCGGAGCCCGTGATCGTCGAAGCCCTCGTCCGCGGCCGCCTCGTCCTGGTAGCCACCGCGCACTCCGACCCGTCGCCTGCCGACCCGGTCGGCGGGCGCGTCGTACTCGCCCACGTCGCCGTACCGGTCGGGGTAGACCTCGTCGTCGAAGTCGTCGACCTCGTCGGCGGGCACCATGCCGAAGTAGGCCTTCAGCTTGTGCATCGTGCTCATCGGCGTGCCCTTCCTCCGCGACTCCTCCGAGCCGAGCGCGGTTCGACCCGCGTTCGACCCTCCGCCCAGGCTACGGCGAGATTAACCGTCGCCCTCCCAGCAGCGCTGTTCCGACACGCACCCGGGTGGAGCCGTGGGCCACAGCACTCTCCAGATCGCCGCTCATCCCCGCCGAGATCTCCCCAGCTTCGGGGTGGTCCCGGCGCACTCGCGCGGAGATCGCCGAAAGTGTGTCGAAGGCCACTCCCGGAGGCGTGGTCTGCGGTGCCACGGCCATGACTCCGCGCAACCGGAGCTCACTGCGGGCGGCGATGTCGTCGGCGAGCGCGGGAACCTCGGCGGCGGGACAGCCACCGCGACCGGCCGCCTCGTCGAGGTTCACCTGAACGAGAATTTCGAGCGGGCGTGTCCGCTCCCCCGCGTCGAGGGCGTTGCGCACCGCACCGGCCAGCGCCGCTACCAGCCGCGGGCTGTCCGCGGACTCCACCACGTCCGCCCAGCGGGCCACCGAGCGCGCCTTGTTCCGCTGCAGCTGCCCGACCATGTGCCAGCGCGCCGCGGCCTCAGGGCGCAGCTCCGCCAGCTCGGCGACCTTCGGCCGCGCCTCCTGCTCGCGGTTCTCCGCGAACGAGACCAGGCCCAGATCGGTCAGCAGGGCCACGTCCCGCGCCGGGAAGGTCTTGGTCACGGCCAGCAGTTGCACGTCCGCCACCGGCCGACCGGCCGCCGCGCAGGCGTCCGCGAGGCGCTGCCGCACCTCGCCCAGCGACTCGGCGAGCTCCGCGCGGCGCTCGTCGTCCTCGCTCACGACCCGTCCTCCGGCTCGGCCCACACCACGGCGGCGAACCGGCCGGTGCGCGGCCCGTCCCGGCGGTGGCTGAACAGCTCGCGGCTCTCCATCGTGCAGCGCGGGTCGATGCCGATCTTCGCGATGCCCGCGCCCGCCAGCTGCTCCCACAGGCCTGCGCGCAGGTCCAGGCCGGGCGTGCCCTTGCGGGTGCGGCACGCGCTGCCCGGCAGGTACTCCTCGACGTCGTCGCGCATCGCCTCGGGCACCTCGTAGCACTGGCCGCAGGCGGCGGGCCCCAGCAGCGCTTCGATGTCGTCGATCCGGGCGCCCGCGTCGCGCATCGCCTTCAGCGCCTCGACGAGCACGCCCACCCGGGCGCCTACCCGGCCCGCGTGCACCGCGGCCACCACACCGCTCACCGGATCGCCGAGCAGCACCGGCACGCAGTCCGCGGTGAGCACCGCCAGCGCCAGACCGGGCTGCGCGGTCACCACCGCGTCGGTGGCCTCCACCGGCTCCGGGCGCGGACCGTCGACGAGTTCGGCGGTCTTGCCGTGGATCTGCTCCATCCACACCAGCCGCGACGGGTCCAGCCCGATACCGGCGGCGAGCTTGCGCTCGTTCGCCGCGAGCGCCACCGGGTCGTCGCCGACCCGGCCGCCGAGGTTGAACGAGTCGAACGGCGGCTTCGAGCTGCCGCCTTCCCGCGTGGTGATCACGCGCCGGATCCGCACTCCATCACTCCCGTTCTCGAAAGGTCCTGCCGACTCGCGGGGCGGCCGTCCCGGAACACCGTGCCCGCACGTGAACGGGCACCGGGACGGTGTCCGTCCCGGTGCCCATTCTGGCCCACGTTCGAAGGCGATCAGCGTCGCATGAACGGAGGAATGTCCACGTCGTCGTCGTTGTCGTCCGAGACCGGCATCGGGCGGGACGGCAGCTGGCCGCTCATGCCCTGGGTGCCGGTGTGCGTCGGGTAGCCGCCGCCGGAGCGGGTCGGCACCGAGACGCCGGGCGTGCCGCCCTCGCCGTAGGTGGGCCGCGGTTCGTAGTTCTGCGGCTCGTAGCTCTGCGGCGGGGTGTACGGCTCGGGCTGCGGGGCCGGGGCCGGTGGCTGCTCGGCGGGGGCCTGCTGCTGCAGTGCGGGGGGCGGCTCGGGGGCGGCTTCGGCTGTGCTGTCGACGACCTGCCCCTCGGTGACCTGGCCCGCTTCGCCGCCGGCGACGGTGTCCCTGCCGCCGACCCTCGTCGGTTCGAGCTTCTTGTGGGTCGGCGCGCCCGCGTCGAAACCGGCGGCGATCACGGTGACCCGCACCTCGTCGCCGAGCGAGTCGTCGATGACCGTACCGAAGATGATGTTCGCTTCGGGGTGCGCGGACTCCTGCACCAGCGAGGCCGACTCGTTGATCTCGAACAGGCCGAGGTCGGAGCCGCCCGCGATGGCCAGCAGCACGCCGTGCGCGCCTTCCATCGAGGCTTCCAGCAGTGGCGAGTTGATCGCCTTCTGCGCGGCCTGCACGGCTCTGCCCTCCCCGCGCGCCGAGCCGATGCCCATCAAGGCGCTGCCCGCCCCGGACATGACGCTCTTGACGTCGGCGAAGTCGAGGTTGATCAGACCCGGCGTGGTGATCAGGTCGGTGATGCCCTGCACACCGGAGAGCAGCACCTCGTCCGCGGAGCGGAACGCGTCCATCAGGCTGACCCCGATGTCACCGAGCTGCAGCAGCCGGTCGTTCGGGATCACGATGAGCGTGTCGCAGCAGTCGCGGAGCTCCTTGATGCCCTGCTCGGCCTGGTTCGCCCGGCGCTTGCCCTCGAAGGAGAACGGCCGGGTGACCACGCCGATGGTCAGTGCGCCGAGCTTGCGCGCGACGTCGGCGATCACGGGGGCGCCACCGGTGCCGGTGCCGCCTCCTTCGCCCGCGGTCACGAAGACCATGTCGGCGCCCTTGAGGACCTCTTCGATCTCTTCCTTGTGGTCCTCGGCTGCCTTGTGCCCGACCTCGGGGGCGGCGCCCGCGCCGAGTCCTCGGGTCAGTTCGCGGCCGATGTCCAGCTTCACGTCGGCATCGGACATCAGCAGGGCCTGGGCGTCGGTGTTCACCGCGATGAACTCGACGCCCTTGAGCCCGACCTCGATCATGCGGTTGACGGCGTTGACGCCGCCTCCACCGATGCCGACGACCTTGATCACCGCGAGATAGTTGTGCGGGGGCGTCATCGGGTCCGCCTTCCTGGTCGTGGCTGAGCGCTCTGCGTTGCTCGGACCGCCGCGGGAGCGGTCACCGTGGGAACCGGACAGTAGTCCGGGGCCGGCACGGGTACCGGTCGACACCGGAGTGGTCCCGTGCGAGCACAAGATCGAAACGCGGTCAACCCCGTACCCGGTGCGGACCGTAGGCATGCCCGCGTCGCCGCGTCCAGCAGCCACGCCGGGAGTTCTCCCAGGTGTGTCATGCCACCCACGTCGCAGATCCGCCTCGACCGTCGTTCTCGCCTGCACGGTGATCGGCGCGCTGCGCGATCACCGATGTTCACCGTACCGCGCGTCCGGGCGTGCCGGGTGGCCCACTCGGAAAAGAACGCCGCCGGAATCCGGACCGCGGTCGTCCGGATTCGCCGCCAGCATCGGCGGGACGAACCGGAACCGACGGAGGAGCACGACGATGGGACGACCGCTGCAGGGGAAGATCGCGCTGGTCGCGGGCGCGACGCGGGGCGCGGGCCGGGCGATCGCGGTGGAGCTGGGCGCCGCGGGCGCCACGGTGTACGGCACCGGGCGCACCACTCGCGAGCAACGCTCCGACTACGACCGCCCGGAGTCCATTGAGGACACCGCGGAGCTGGTCACCGCGGCGGGTGGCGAGGGCATCGCGGTGCGGGTGGACCACCAGGTCCCGGAGCAGGTGCGGGAGCTGGTGGCGCGGATCGAGCGGGAGCGCGGCCGGCTGGACCTGCTGGTCAACGACATGGGCGGCGAGCACCTGATGGACTGGCACAAACCGGTGTGGGAGCACTCGCTGGACCTCGGGCTGCGCAGGCTCCGGATCGGCATCGAAGCGCACCTGATCACCAGCCACTTCGCGCTCGCGCTGCTGTCCCGCACCCCCAGCGGGCTGGTGGTGGAGCTGACCGACGGCACCACCGAGTACAACCGGCGCTACCGCGCGGACTGCGGCGCGTTCTTCGATGTGACGAAGATCGCCGCGAGCAGGTTGGCGTTCGCCCAGTCCGAAGAGCTGCGCCCGCACGGCGGGACCGCACTCGCGATCACCCCGGGCTGGCTGCGCTCCGAGATGATGCTCGACCACTTCGGCGTCACCGAGCAGAACTGGCGCGAGGCCACCGAACCGCACTTCTCGATCTCGGAATCGCCGCACTTCGTCGGCCGCGGGGTCGCGGCCCTGGCGGCGGATCCGGAGGTGTCCCGCTGGGCAGGGCGCACCGTCTCCAGCTTCGAGCTCGCGGAGCACTACGGGTTCACCGACCTGGACGGGTCGCGACCGGATTCATGGCGCTACATCGCGGAAGTCGTCGAGGCGGGCGCACCGGAGGACACCACCGGGTACCGCTGATCCGCCGCCCCGTACAGCTCGGTGAGCTCGGCGGCGGTCCGCGCCATCCGCTCGGCCAGCTCGGCCGGGGCCAGCACCTGGACCTGCGCGCCGAGCCCGAGCAGCTGCGCGTGCGCGACCTCGAGGGACTCGACGGGCAGGGTGGTCGTCACCCAGCCCTGCTCGTCCGGCTCCCCCGCCGCGGCGCGCGCGTCCGCCGCGCCCGGGCCACCGACCTGGGCGTGCAAGGCGGCGAGCGCGCCCGGGGCGAGCCGCACGGTGATCTCCGCGCGCAGCAGGGCGCGTTCGAACTCGGCGCCGCGGCGCGCCCAGAACTCCGGCAGCGCGAACTCGGCGTCCCGCTCGAACGGCTCGCCGGGCTCCGCGGAGCGAAACCGGTCGACGCGGTACACCCGGAACCGGCCGTCGCAGCGCCCCGCCAGGTACCAGGCGCCCGCCTTGAGGACCAGGCCGTGCGGTTCGATCTCGCGGTGCACCTCCCGGTCGCCGCGCCGGTAGGTGGCCCGCACCGCGCGGTCCTGCCACACCGCGTCGGCGAGCTCCGGCAGCAGCGGCGGCGTCGCCGCCTCCCGGAACCAGCCGGGCGCGTCCAGGTGGAAGCGCCGCCCGACCCGGTCCGGCACGTCCCGGTTGCTCGGCGCGAGCGCGGCGGAGATCTTGCGGCGGGCGCTGCCGACGGCCTCGGTGAGGCCCATCTCGGCCGCCGGGCCCGGGATTCCGGCCAGCAGCAGCGCCTCGGCCTCCGCCCGGTGCAACCCGGTGAGCCGCGTCCGGTAGCCGCCCAGCAACCGGTAGCCGCCGTTGCGGCCGCGTTCCGCGTAGACCGGCACGCCCGCCTCGGCCAGCGCCCGCACGTCGCGGGCCACGGTGCGCTCGGTGACCTCCAGCTCGGCCGCCAGCTCCGGGCCGGTCGCCGCGCCCCGGTTCTGCAGCAGCAGCACCAACGAGATCAACCGCGCCGCCCGCATCGCTCCCCCTCCGCCGGTGCCGCGGACGCTACGCCCGACCCCCGACAGCGGCGCTCACTTCAGCCCGGTGGTCTTCAGCGAGGAGATGAGCTTGCGCTGCCCCAGCAGGAACACCAGCACGGTGGGGATCGCGGCCAGCAGCGCCGCGGCGATCACGTACTGCTGCTTGGAGGCGTACTGGCCCTGCAACGAGGCGATGCCGACCTGCACCACCTGCAGCGACTCGTCCTGGGCCACCGCCAGCGGCCACAGGAACGAGTTCCAGTTCGCGAGGAAGAACAGCACCGCCAGCGCCGCCAGCATCGGCCTGCTCAACGGCAGCACCACGTGCCAGTAGGTGCGCCAGTGCCCGCAGCCGTCCAGCTGCGCCGCGTCCTCCAGCTCGCGCGGCACCCCCAGGTAGAACTGCCGCAGCAGGAAGATGCCGAACGCGTTGAACACGCCCGGCACGATCAGCCCCGCGTACGTGTCGACCATGCCGAGCGTCCGCACCACCAGGAACAGCGGCACCAGGATCACCGGCAGCGAGATCAGCAGCGTCGCGATGACCGCCGCGAACGCGATCCCCCGGCCGCGGAAGTGCATCCGCGCCAACGCGTACGCGGCCATCGAGTGCACCAGCAGCGCCACCGCCGTCACCACCACCGAGACGAACGCGCTGTTCGCGAGGTAGCGCAGGAACGGCACCTCGGTCAGCACGTACACCACGTTCTCCAGCGTCAACGCGCTCGGCCAGCCCACCGAGAACAGCTCCGCCGCGGGCCGGAACGCCGCCAGCAGCAGCCACAGCAGCGGCGCGACCGTCACCAGCGCCACCAGGTACGCCAGCAGCGCCCGCCCGCGGATCCCGCTACGCATCGAACCGGCCTCCTCGGGTCGCGGCGAACAGCACCCCGGTGATCGCGCCCAGCAGCAGCACCAGCAGCGCGCAGATCGCCGCCGCGTAGCCGAACCGGCCGAACTGGAACGCCTGCTGGTAGGCGTAGTAGACGACGGTCGACGTCGCGTTCGCCGGGCCGCCCGAAGTCGTCACGAAGACCAGGTCGAACGCCTGCAACCCGGCCACCGCGTTCACCGTGGACGTGATGAGCACGAAGAAGCTCGTCGGCCGCAGCATCGGCCAGGTCACGTGCCGGAACCGGTGCCACGCGCCCGCACCGTCCACCGTCGCCGCGTCGTAGAGGTCGCCGGGGATGTCGTTCAGCCCGCCGAGGAAGATGAGCATCTGGTAGCCCATCAGGAACCACACGCTGATCAGCACCAGCGTGACCAGCGCCAGGTCCGGATCGCCCAGCCAGGAGACCCCGTCCAGGCCGAACACCGCCAGCACCCGGCTCACCAGGCCCGTCTTGTCGGTGAGCAGGAACTGCCAGAGCAGCCCGATCACCACCAGGCTCACCGCGTTCGGCAGGAACAGCGCCGCGCGCACCGCCCCCACCCCCGGGAAGTGGTCGCGCACCAGCAGCGCCAGCGCCAGCCCGCACGCGAACACCAGCGGCACGAACAGGCCCGCGTACAGCGCGGTGATGCCGAAGCTGCGCCACAGCAGCCCGTCCCCCGCCATCAACCGGAAGTTGTCCAGCCCCGCCCACTCGACGTTGCCGAAACCGTCCACTTCGAACAGTCCGACGACCAGCGCCAGCACCGTCGGCACCGCCACGAACACCAGCAGCCCCACCGCGTCGGGGGCCAGGAAGCCGAGCGCGGCCCGGCCGTCGGAACGCCGGGCGCTCATTGGATCGCCGCCCCGTCGTAGCCGGCCAGGAACGTGTCGATCTGCTCGGACGCCGCCCCGGCCACCGCGGCCGGGTCGGCGCCGTCGAGCTGGCAGGACTGCAACGCGTCCGAGATCGCGCGGTACACCTCCGGCGGATAACGCGGTTCCGGGCGCGCCTCGGCCATCACCTCGTCGGCGAACACCCGCATCGGGCCGTCGTCGAAGGCACCGTGCGCCTCGGCTGCGCGGCGCACCGAATAGCGGGGCGGGATGCCCGTCTTCGCCACGGTGTTCCACTGCCGCATCCGCTCCACGCACGCCGGATCGGAGGAACCGAGCGCCCAGGCCACGAACTCGGCCGCCACCTCCGGGTTGGCGCCGTAGGCGTTGGCGACCATCGCCCAGCTGCCCAGCGCGGTGGTCGCGGTACCGCCCGGCGGTGCGGGCATCGGGGTGACGCCGTAGCGGAAACCGGGCGCCTGCTCGGCGATCTCGGCGATGCCCCAGATCCCCAGCTGCTGCATCGCGCAATAGCCCTGCGCCAGGTTGGAGATCGTGTCGTTGCCGCCTTCACCGCGCACCCGGCGCGGCGCGGCACCGCTGCGCACCGCGTCCTGCCACAACCGCATCGCCCGGTGCGTGGCCGGCGAGTCGAAGGCGCTGCGCCGCTGGTCCGGGGTGAACACGTCCCCACCGGCCATCCACAGCCACGGGTACCAGGTGAAGTTCTGGTAGTAGCCGGGATTCGTCTCGAACAGCATCCCGAACCGGTCCGGGGTGGTGAGCCGCTCGGCCAGGCCCAGCAGCTCGTCCCAGGTGCCCGGCAGGTCCCCTTCGGCGAGCCCGGCGCGTTCGAACACGTCCTCGCTGTAGAACAGCGCCAGCGGTTCGATCTCCATCGGTAGCCCGAACACCCGGTCGTCGACCAGCCGCGTCGCCAGCACCTCCGGCAGGAAGTCCTCCCGCACGCCCGGTTCGAGGTGCGGGGTGAGGTCGGCCAGCGCACCGCCGTTGTAGTAGCGCAGGAAATCGCCGGGGCTGAGCAGGAACACGTCCGGACCGGCACCGGCGCTGAACGAGGTCTGCAAGGTGGGACCGGCCTTGTAGTCCTTGTTCGGCACGTACCGCAGCCGCACCTGCACCTCGTGCGTGGCGTTCCAGTCCGCGGCGAGCTTGCTGATCCAGTCGCTCTGGCTCTTGTTCTGCCCGCCCGGGCCGTAGAAGTTCCACAGGCTGATCTCGTGCGGGTCGCGGGCCGGGGCACAGCCGGCGGCTCCCGCGAGCAGCGCCGCCCCCGCCCCGCGCAGGGCCGTGCGACGGCTGATCGCGGGCACGTCGCGCATCCGGTCCCCCAGAAATCGATTGCCGAACGCTATTCCCGGCGATCGAAGGCGGTCAATGCGCCATTGGTGGGGTGCACGGGGGTCAGCGCACCGACTCGACCAGCGCTTCCACTCGGGTGCGAACCTCCCGTGCGTCCGCCGGAGTGAGGGCGTGCACCCGTTCGCCCACGCCGCCCCGCTCCGCGTGGTCCAGGTAGCGGCCGTCGGGGGCGGCGTTGTCGAACCAGCGCACCACCGCCGAACGCCGCCGCGCACCGCGCGGATCGCGCGCCGACGCGGCGAACTGGCCCGCCCGCAGGTGCGGGGCCGATCCGATGCTCCGGTACTGCTCGACCAGCCGGTCACCGCTGCTGCCGCGCACCGGCGCCACCTGCTGCAGGAATCCGGTGGCGAGTTCCTCCGGGCCGGACCGCAGCGAGCTCTCCGGAACCCGCACCCGGCCGCGGGTTCCGGGCGGCGCCGGTGGCAGCGTCGCCAGCAGCACCTCGGACAGCGCCGCCCGGTGGTGCAGCTCCACGGTCAGCGTCCCGCCGTACCGCGCGTCCTCCCCCGGTTCCTGCACGCCGAGAACCACCCGGTCGCGGCCGGCGAGCGCGGCCACCGAGCGCCACGCGGCCGCACCGCCGAACTCCGGGCACCACACCGAGTCGACCCACAGGTGCGGGCCCGCGAGCACCCGCAGCGCCTCCGCCAGCTCCGCCGGGACCTCGTCGTCCACCAGGAGCCCGGCCCGGTGCATCGCGGGGGCTTCCCGGCGCGCCAGCTCGCGGAGCTGCCGCCGCGTGCGCCCGAAAGCCGGTGCCTCCAGCGGCAGCGCGAGATCATCCACCGCCAGGTAGCGGCGCAACAAGTACAGGTGCAGCGGGTGCAACCGCCACCGGACCACCAGTGCCATCTCGTTCCCCCTAGGCACGATCCTCGAAGACTCCCTTCCCCACGACCGCCGTCCTGTCCGCTGCGACCCCGTGCGCAGCTCGGCCACCCGCGGGTTCGCAGCGGCGCTCTCGCGAGGACGTTCTCCTACCGGTGCCGACGAAGCCCGCGGCGAGAACGCCGTCGAGGGCCGGCCCACCCCCGCAGCGACGCGGAGGTGCTCACTCGCCGAAGACCGGTGGGGCGGTCTTCGGCATGCCCTCCATCCAGACGTCGTCCTGCTCCTCCAGCCAACCGGGGCGTTCGTGCTCGTAGTCCTCGCCGCCTTCGCCGCGGCGGGCCGCGCCCGTTCCCCCGGCGCCCCCGCGTGCACCGCCGGTCGCGGCGGCCGGGCCGCCTGCCGGGATACCACGGACGCCCGCTCCGGAACCGGCTCCGACGCCCGCCCGTCCGCCCGGGCCCGGCTGGTCGCCGGGGCCGCCCGCCCGGGCTCCGGGAGTGCCGCCGCCGGGCCTGCCACCCGTTCCGCCGATTCCGCGACCTCCTGCACCGCGGCCTCCCGCGCCACGGCCGCCGGGGGCCGGACCGCCGCCTCGGCCGCTACCGGTGCCACCCGGGACGCCGCCGCCCGGCAGCGGGACCGGACCGGGCAGCACCGGTGACGGCGGGACGCGCTGCCCGCCGGGCGGTACTCGTTCCGGGGTGCCGTCGGGGCGCTGGTCCGGAACCCACGACGGATCGGACCCCGCCGGGCCGTCCGGGCGCCCGGTACCGCCGCCGCGGTCGTGGCCGGTCGGATCGACACCGGTCCGGTCGGCACCGGCACGATCCGCGCCGGAACGATCACCGCCACCCCGACCGCGGTCCTGCGGCTCCACCGGCGGAGGCGGCGGCTCGACCGGCGGGGGCGCCACGGGTGGTGGCGGCGGCAGCGGCGCGCCGTCCAGACCCGGGTAGACCGGAATCGTCCCGTCCACGTCGTGGTACGTCGGGGTGAAGACGCGCTGCATCGTCTCCTGGGCGGCGCGCTCCGCCTCCTGCCGTTCCCGCATCTGCGCGAGCGCGTCCACGCCGCCGCCGACGAACCCGCCGGGAATGCCCGCGGCGAGGGTGCGGCCGATGCTGTAGTCCTGCGGCTTCGGCACCATCGCCTTCACCTGGCCCGCGGCCGAACCCGCCTGCTCGACCTTGTTCCCGGTCAGCTGGAACGCCTGGCCGCTGTCGGACATCCACTGCACGAGCGGTTCGGCGGAGGCCGTCGCGACGTCCGCCGCCTCGCCCTCCCAGCCGCCCGCGATGGCGGCACCCGCATCGCGGTGCAGGTCCGGGCCGATCTCCGCGAGGGCGGTGCCGATCCGGCGCCACGCTTCCGCGACCTCCTGCGCCTTCGCCGGGTCCAGCGAGCGCTCGTTCGTCTCGTACAGCTCGTGGTGGCTGTAGGACTGCCAGTTCTCCTGCTCGGTGATCGACGGCGGGTCGAACTCGCCACCCGCGTGCAGCCGCTCGTTGCGGTCGGCCAGCACGTCGCGCCGCCGCTCGCCGGAGCGCTCGGCCGCCTCCGCCTGTTCCCGCGCCGCGCGTTGCGCCGTCGTCTCGTAGCCCAGCCAGGACGCCCCGGCGTCGTGGGCCGTGTCCACGGCGCGCTCCGCCCAGTCCCCGAATCCCAATTCATCCCCCCGGTTCGCGGCCGCCCGCCGGAATCGCCGGCGGGCGCTTCACGTGTTCGCCGCTGATCAGCGCGGGCTCTTCGCCGCGATCAGCTCCGCCACCTGCCAGGACTCGGCGCACTCGTCGCGGCCTTCGTCGTCGGTCTCCTGGGCCGTCACGGTGATCACGCCACCCCCGGCGTCGAACATCGTGGAGCAGATGCGGGCCCCTACGGCGGTTCGGTCGATCGTGTTCGCCGCTGGACGACCGTCCAGTTCACGTCGCTCGAACTTCGCCCAGTTCGACTGGGCTCCGTACCGCCCGACGGTCATCTCCTGGTTCTTGTAGAAGCTGTATCCGAACGGCTCACCGTCGAAATCGCAGCCCGGTTCGGAGGAGATGTCCTCGTTCGGCTGACCTGGCGGCAGGACACCGCGCGCGGTCAGCTCCGCTTCGGTGAGCATCGTGCACGGATCGATCTTCGCCAGGCCTACCGTCCGCACCGGTTCCTCCACGGCGGACGCCCCGCCCGCCTTCGAGTCCAATGCGCAGCCGCCGAGCGACACCGATGTCACAGCGATGAGGAGTCCGGCCACCGCCCTGCGCGAAACGCCGTTCATCCCTCACCCCGCCGCAGTTCTTGCGCGATGACGTCATCCGTCAGCGCGTAGTCCTTGGCCACCTGCCGGAACAGCTCCGCTTTCTCCCCGAGCTCATCCGCGAGCCGCGTGAGCAAGGCCAGGGCACCGGACGTGCCATCGCAGGCCTTGCTCTCGAATTTCCGGGAGAGCTGGACCGCCGAATCGTAGTCGCCGAGACCGGTAATTCTGCCCAGCCGTTCCGCATTCCGCCCGAGACGATTCACCTGGCGCTGCGCCTTCTCATAAGCCTGCGCCGCTTTCTCCGCCGCATCCGGGTCGATCTTGAGCCGACCGGACGCCACCTGCGCCCGGAGCTGCTCGTTCTGGGCCGAGATTCCGGTCAGCCGCGCGGACATGGCCCCCAGCGAGCCGCCGCCCCCACCGCCGCGCACCGACTCAGCATCGTCGGTCACTTCGCCTCCTCGCGCCGATCCGATCGTACGGGGAAACGTTATCCGCCAGCGGGACGAGAACGCTGCAACGAAAGGGGCATCGGGCGCATTTACACCCGAACGGGCGCACATCGAACATCGGCAATTTCCACACCGGAAAAGGCCGGATAAATACGCCCTGAGTAATATTCCACAACGCCTATTCCAAAGGCGCACCGACATCCGAACGCTACCGCGGAACTCGCATTCGAGCGGGATCGAATTCCCGGTCAGTCGACCGCCGTTCGGGCGATCAAGCCCCTGCGTCCGCCGCCATTCCGGATCGCGCTACCGCGATCACGCCACCGTCGGCAGATCCGGGCTCGTCACGTCGTAGACCTGTCCGGAGCGGGTCAGCAGCGGCACCAGGATCGCCGCCTTCCGGTCCGCGGCCGTGCTCTCCCCCCAGTGCACCTGCCTGCCTCCGCCCAGCGCCAGGTACAGGTTCTGCGGCCGTTCGGCCCGCACCTCGGTGACCTGGGACCGCAGGTCCGGGGGCAGCGCGGTGAGCGCGATCATCGCGGTCCGCACGCTCTCCGCCCGGTCCTCGCCGAGCCGCAGCTGGGCGAGCCCGCCGGGCGGGCGGGGCACGGTGCGGAACGGCACCCCGGCCGCGTCGATCAGCCGGAACCCGCTCTCCCCTGGCCCGTCGGCGGGCACGTACGCCACGGCGACGCGTTCGGCGATCTCCAGTCGTACCGTCGAGGGCCACTCCAGGTGGACCTCCGAATCGGCGATCTCCGGGACCGCGCCGAGCCGGGACCGGATGCCCTCGGCGTCGACCTGCAGCATCGGGGTGCCGAGTCCGACGCCCGCGGTGTCCAGCACGAGCTGCTCCGGCACGCCGGTGAGCCCGGCGACCTGCACGGAGCGGACACCGAGCAGCGGGCTGTAGTAGAGCGCGAGCACCAGGACGGTCACCACGGACATCGCCACCGGCAGCACCCAGCGGCGCTGCGGCCGCTGGATCCCACCGCGCACCGGCCGGCCGCGGGTGCGGCGCACCCCCGGCCGGTTCGACGACCGCCCTGCCGCGCTCACCCCGCCGTTCCTCCGGTTCCCGCGGCCCGCTCCAGCTCAACGAGGATCTCCGGGCCGAGCATGGTCACGTCACCGGCGCCCATGGTGAGCACCAGGTCTCCCGGTGCGGCGAGCCCGGCGACGAGCGGTGCCGCATCGGTCAGGGACGGTTCGAAGTGCACTCGGTCCGCCGCACCCGGGATCTGGTCGGCGATGAGCGCACCGGTGACGCCGGGCTGCGGGTCCTCCCGCGCGCCGTAGACGTCGAGCACCACGATCTCGTCGGCGAGGCCCAGCGCGGTGGCGAACTCGGTGGCGAAGGCGGCGGTGCGGGAGAACAGGTGCGGCTGGAACACCACGACGAGCCTGCCGTCCCCGACGACGGGCCGGGCCGCGCGCAGCTGCGCGTCGACCTCGGTGGGGTGGTGGGCGTAGTCGTCGTAGACGAGCACGCCACCGGCCTGGCCCTTGAACTCGAAGCGGCGGCGCACTCCGCCGAACGCGGCGAGCCCGTCGAGCAGTTCCTCCAGCGGTGCCCCGAGTTCCAGCCCGGCGAGCAGCGCGGCGACGGCGTTGCCGGCCATGTGCTCGCCCGGCACGGAGACCTGCACGTCGATCCGCTTCCCGTCGAGTTCGACGGCGGCGACGCCCGCCCCGTGCTCGGGCCGGTAGTCGACGATGCGCGCGTCGCCGGGCTCACCGGCGGTGTGCCCGTAGCGGCGGACGCGGAGCCCGCTCGCGGCGGCCTGCCCGGCGAGCCGGGCGGATCCGGGGTCGTCGGCGTTGACGATGAGCACGCCACCGGGTTCGACGCGGCGGACGAACTCGTCGAACACCTCGGTGTAGGCCTCGGCGGTGCCGTGGTGGTCGAGGTGGTCGGGTTCGACGTTGGTGACCACGGCGACCGAGGGGGCGAACACGAGGAACGAGCCGTCGCTCTCGTCGGCCTCGGCGACGAACACGCCGCCTTCGCCGTGGTGCGCGTTGGCCCCGGACTCGTTGAGGTCGCCGCCGATGGCGAACGACGGGTCGAGCCTGCAGTGCTGCAGCGCGACGGTGAGCATCGAGGTCGTCGAGGTCTTGCCGTGCGTGCCCGCGACGCAGGCGACGCGGTGTTCGGCCATGAGCGCGGCGAGCGCTTCGGCGCGGCGCAGCACGGCGACGCCGCGGCGCTGCGCTTCGACGAGTTCCGGGTTGTCCGGCCGGATCGCGGTGGACACCACGACGGCGGTCGGGTCCTGGCCGAGCTGGTCGAGGTTCTCGCCGCGGTGCCCGAGCGCGACCTGCGCGCCCTGGGCGCGCAGCGCGAGCACGGTGCGGGAATCGCGGGCGTCGGAACCGGAGACCTGCCGGTCGCGGGCGAGCAGGATGCGGGCGATGCCGCTCATGCCCGCACCGCCGATGCCGACGAGGTGGACGCGGGACAGCAGGTCGTCGGTGCCGCTGCGTTCCGCGGTCTGGGCTTCGGTCACTGGCCGGCCACCTCCAGCACGATCCGGGCCAGCACCTGATCGGCTTCCCGGTGTCCGGTACCCAGAGTGGCACGGCTCATCATGTGCAGCCGCTGCGGGTCGCGGCCGAGCGGCAGGATCTCGTTGATGACCTTGTCCGGCGTCATGTCCTCGTCGGCGACGAGCAGGGCACCGCCCGCGGAGACGACGGGCTGCGCGTTGAGGGCCTGTTCGCCGTTGCCGTGCGGCAGCGGCACGAACACGGCGGGCAGTCCGACGGCGGACACCTCGGCGACGGTCATGGCGCCGGAGCGGCACACGACGAGGTCGGCGGCGGCGTAGGCGAGGTCCATCCGCTCCAGGTACGGCACCGCGTTGTAGACGGGAGCACCGGGAACCTGCTGCACGGCGAGGGTGTTCTTCGGCCCGTGCGCGTGCAGCACGCCGATGCCCGCGCGCCCGAGCGCCTGCGCGGCTCCGGAGAACGCGGTGTTCAGCGTCTGGGCGCCTTGCGATCCGCCGAACACGAGGATGGTCGGCGCGTGCGGGTGCAGCCCGAAGAACTGCCGGGCCTGCATGCGCAGCGCGGCGCGGTCGAGGCTGGTGATGGATTCGCGCAGCGGGATGCCGATGGGCCGGGCCCCGGCGAGTCCGCTGTCGGGGGTGGCGGCGAGGACGCGTTCGGCGAACCGGGCGCCGACCTTGTTCGCCATGCCCGCCCGGGCGTTGGCCTCGTGCACGACGATGGGGGTGCGGCCGCGCGCGGCGAGGTAGGCGGGCAGCGACACGTAGCCGCCGAACCCGACGACGACGTCGGCCTGGACGCGTTCGAGCACGTCCTTGGTCTTGCGCACCGAGTCGCGCACCTTCAGCGGCAGCCGCAGCAGTTCGGTGCTGGGCTTGCGCGGCATCGGCACCGGCGGCACCAGTTCCAGCGGGTACCCGCGAGCGGGCACCAACCGGTTCTCCAGTCCGCGTTCGGTGCCGAGCGCGGTGATGCGCGCGTCCGGGCGCATCCTGCGCACGGCGTCGGCCAGGGCGAGGGCCGGCTCGATGTGTCCGGCGGTGCCGCCGCCTGCGACGACGACCGACAGGCCGCGCCGGGCGGGGTGTCCGGGGGCCGGGTGCTGCCCGCTCAACGGTGTCCTCCTCGTGTCTGTGCCCGGGATCCGGTCTTGCCGCGGGCCGCGGTGCGGTTCCGCGCGTCCGGTGATCCCCGGCGGGTCGGCTGGGCCCCTGCGCTGCGCGCTCCGGGGCGGCTGGTGGGCGCGGTGCGCGCCGGGCGGCGTTTCGCCGGCGGGCGGTAAGGCTCTGGTGTGGACAGGCGCAGCAGTTTCCCGACGCGGCCCGGTCCGAGCGACCGTAGCGCGGCGATCGCTTCGGGCTCGTGCCGGGCGAAGTTCGCCAGCAGCCCGAACACCAGCATGCTGGTCACCACGGACGAGCCGCCGGAGGAGATCAGCGGCAGCGGCAGCCCGGTGATGGGCAGCAGGCCGACGACGTAGCCGACGTTGATCGCGGCCTGTCCGACGAGCCAGGTGGTGAGGGTGGCGGCGACGAGCCGGATCCACGGGTCGGTGTTGCGGGCGGCGATGCGCATCCCGACGTAGGCGGTGGTGCCGAACAGCACGAGCACGATGACGCAGCCGACGAAGCCGAGCTCTTCGCCGATGACCGCGAAGATGAAGTCGTTGTGCGCGTTGGGCAGGTACTGCCACTTCGACCAGCCCTGGCCGAGCCCGCGGCCGAACAGCCCGCCGTCGGCGAGCGCGAACAGCGCCTGCCGGGCGTGGTAGCCGCGTCCGGTGGGGTCGGAGGCCGGGTCGAGGAAGGTGGTGATCCGGTCCATCCGGTACTGCGCGACCATCGCGAGCACGACGGCGGCGGTGACGGCCCCGAGCACGGAGACGCCGAACAGCCGCAGCGGCGCCCCGGCGAACCACATCAGCGCGAGCAGCACGATGAACAGCGTGATCGTGGAGCCGAGGTCGGGCTGCAGCATGACCAGCGCGAACATCAGCATCGCCGCGGGCACCACGGGCACCAGCAGGTGCCGGTACTGGGCGAGCAGCCCGCGCTTGGTGACGAGCACGTGCGCGCCCCACAGCGCGAAGGAGATCTTGGCGAATTCGACGGGCTGGAAGGAGATCCCGCCGAACACGAACCAGCTCTGCGCGCCGTTGCGGACGCTCCCGAGCGGGGTCAGCACGAGCACGAGCAGCAGCAGGCAGCCGCCGAAGACGGTGAGGCTGTGCTTGCGCATCTGCCGCACCGGAAGCCGCAGCGCCCCGTAGAACAGCACGAGCCCGCCGCCGCAGTACACGACCTGCCGGATGAAGATGTCGTAGGACGATCCGGCGCTGGTGAACGAGTCCACGCTGGACGCGGACAGCACCATGACGAGCCCGAACACGGTGAGCAGGCCGAACACGGCGAGCAGCAGGTGGAACGAGGCGAGCGGCCGGGTGAGCCACGCGGTGAGCGGCGTCGTGATGGCCGCGAGCCCGGTGGGCTTGCGGGTGCGGCGCGGCCTGCGGGCGGTCGCTGCGGGGGTGGCCATCGGACTCACCCGCCGGTGGCGGGCTCGGCGGCGGGCAGGGCCCGCACGGCGTCGGCGAAGGCCCGGCCCCGGTGCGCGTAGTCGGTGAACATGTCCATGGAGGCGGCGGCGGGGGCGAGCAGCACCGCGGTGCCGGGGGCGGCGTGCGCGGCGGCCCTGGTGACGGCCTGGGACATGCCCGCATCGTCTCCCGCGGAGACCTCGTCGACGGGCACGTGCGGGGCGTGTCGGGCGAGCGCTTCGGCGAACGCGGCGCGGTCGCGGCCGATGAGCACGACGGCGGCGAGGCGCCCGGCGTTGCGCGCGACGAGTTCCTCGACGTCGGCGCCCTTGAGCAGCCCGCCCGCGATCCACACGACGCGGTCGTGGGCGCGCAGCGCGGCGTCGGCGGCATGCGGGTTGGTGGCCTTGGAGTCGTCGACCCAGGTGGTGCCGCCGGTCTCGGCGACGACGACGGAGCGGTGCGCGCCGGGTTCGAAGGCGCGCAGGCCGCGGGCGACGGCGTCGGCGGGCACGCCGTGCGCGCGGGCGAGCGCGGCGGCGGCGAGCGCGTTGGCGAGGTTGTGCGGTCCGCCGGGGCGCACGTCGGCGACGTCGGCGAGCACTTCTCCGGCGGGGTCGGCGGCGAAGGCCCGGTCGAGCAGGACGCCGCCCGTGATGCCGAGCTGGCCGGGTCCGGGCTCGCCGAGGGTGAAGGACACGGGCCTGCCCGCGCCGGTGGCGAGCCGGGTGGACCACTCGTCGTCCGCGTTGTGCACCGCGACGACGTTGCCCGCGTACACCTTGGCCTTGGCGGCGCCGTAGGCGTCGAGGGTGCCGTGCCAGTCGAGGTGGTCGTCGGCGAGGTTGAGCACGACCCCGGCCTCGGCGGCCAGCGATCGGGACCAGTGCAGCTGGAAGCTGGACAGCTCGACGGCGAGCACCCGGTGCCCGGCGCGCACCGCGTCCACGACGGGCAGCCCGACGTTGCCGCAGGCGACGACGTCGAGCTCAGCGGCGCGCAGCACCGATTCGAGCATGGTGACGGTGGTGGTCTTGCCGTTCGTGCCGGTGACGGCGAGCCAGTGGGCGGGTTCGGGCCGCGCCCGGTCGAGCCACCAGGCGAGCTCGACCTCGCCGATGATCTCGATGTCCGCGGCCGCGGCGGCGGCCAGCAGCGGGGTGCCGGGCCGCCAGCCGGGACTGGTGACGACGAGGTCGGTCCCGGCGGGCGGTTCGAGCAGCCCGGGCAGGAGCCGCCCGCCGCCGGCGCGGACGGAGTCGAGCGCGGCGAGCCGTTCTTCGGACGCGTCGGTGACGGTGACTTCGGCACCGGCTGCCAGCAGCGCCTCGGCCGCCGAGCGGCCGGACACCCCGGCACCCGCGACCAGCACGCGCCGGTCCCGCAACGTTCGGGTCACCGCTCTCTCCTCTCCTGCCTGCGGCGGGGGCCGCCGGGTTCGTCAGCCGCCGTAGAGGCTGAGCCAGTCCGCGTAGAACAGTCCGACGCCGAACAGGCAGCTGATCCCGGCCAGCACCCAGAATCTGATGATCACCGTGGTTTCCGCCCACCCGGCGAGTTCGAAGTGGTGGTGGAACGGTGCCATCCGGAAGAGCCTGCGCCGGGTGCTGCGGAACACGACGATCTGCAGCACGACGGAGAGGGCCTCCACCACGAACAGCCCACCGATGATGATCATCAGCAGTTCGGTGCGGGTGACCATGCTCAGCCCGGCGACGAGGCCGCCGAGCGCGAGCGAACCGGTGTCACCCATGAAGATCTTCGCAGGTGCCGCGTTCCACCACAGGAACCCGATGCACGCCGACATGGCGGCCGCCGCGACGATCGCGATGTCCAGCGGGTCGCGCACCGTGTAGCAGGCGGGCCCGGAGCCGCCCCCGCCGGTGCAGTCGTAGCGCAGCTGCCAGAACGAGATCAGCACGTAGGTGGCCAGCACCATCGCCGCGGTACCGCCCGCGAGGCCGTCCATGCCGTCGGTGAAGTTGACCGCGTTGGACCAGCCGCTGATCGCCACGTACGCGAAGATCACGAACCCGATGGCGCCGAACGACACGATGCTGATGTCGCGGATGAACGACAGGTGCTCGGAGGCCGGGGTGATGCCGTTGTCGTCGGGGAACCGCATCGCGAGGATCGCGAACAGCACGGCGGCGACGAGCTGGCCGACGAGCTTCGCGGTCTTGTTCAGGCCGAGGTTGCGCTGCTTGCGGATCTTGATGAAGTCGTCGAGGAAGCCGACGATGCCCAGCGCGGTGGTCAGCCCCAGCACCAGCAGCCCGGAGACCGTGGGGCCCTCTTCGGCGACCGTGAGGTGGGTGATCAGGTAGCCGGCCCACATGGCGACGAGGATCGCCATCCCGCCCATGGTGGGCGTGCCGCGCTTGGCGGCGTGGGACTTCTGCACCTCTTCGCGGATCTCCTGGCCGAAGCCCTGCTTGGAGAAGATCCGTATCAGGTACGGCGTGAACAGGATGGAGATGACCAGCGCCACCGCGGCGGCGACGAGGATGCTCTTCACGCTTGACCCCCGGCTCGTTCGGTGGCGGATCGATCGGTGACCTGCTCGGTCAGCTGTTCGGCGACGCGCCACAGCGCGGCGACCTTGGACGCCTTGGCGAGCACGACGTCACCGGGACGCAGCTCGTCGCGCAGCAGCGCGACGGCGGCATCGACATCCGGCACCAGAACCGACTCCTCTCCCCATGACCCTTCCAGCGAGGCACCCTGGTGCATCGCCCGTGCCTGGTCACCGACCACCACGAGGCGGTCGATGTTGAGCCGGACGGCGAGCCGCCCGATCTCGTCGTGCGCGGCGACCTCGGCATCGCCGAGTTCGCCCATGACTCCGAGCACCGCCCAGGCGCGGCCCGGCTTCCCCCTGGTCATCGAGGCGAGCGTCTTGAGCGCCGCGCGCACCGATTCGGGGTTGGCGTTGTAGGCGTCGTTGATGACGGTGACGCCGCCGGAGGTCTCGGTGACCTCCATGCGCCGCGCGGAGACGCGCCGCACCGAGCCGAGCCGCGCGGCGGCCTCCTCGACGCTCGCGCCGAGCTCCATGGCGATGGCGGCGGCGGTGAGCGCGTTGCCGATGTGGTGCTCGCCGTGCAGCGGCAGCCGCACCCGCGCGGAACCGGTGGCGGTGCGGAGGGTGAACTCGGCGCGCGCCTGCTCGTCGAGCTCGATGTCCTCGGCGCGCACGTCGGCGGCCGGGCTCTGCCCGACGCGGACGACGCGGGCCGTGGTGCGCTCGGCCATCGCGGCGACCAGCGGGTCGTCGGCGTTGAGCACGGCGACCCCGCCGTCGGCCGCGGCGGGCAGCGCTTCGACGAGTTCGCCCTTGGTCTGCGCGACGGCCTCCTGCGAGCCGAACTCGCCGAGGTGGGCGCTGCCGACGTTGAGCACGGCGCCGATCCGCGGCGGGGCGACCTCGCAGAGCGCGGCGATGTGGCCGCGGCCGCGGGCGGAGAGCTCCAGCACGAGGTGCCGGGTGTGCTCGTCGGCGCGCAGCGCGGTCCACGGGTGCCCGAGCTCGTTGTTGAACGAGCCGGGCGGTGCCACGGTCGGTCCCGCCGGTTCGAGGACCTGCGCGATGAGGTCCTTCGTCGAGGTCTTGCCGGACGAGCCGGTGACCCCGATGACGGTGAGCTCGGGCAGCCCGTCCACCACGGCGCGGGCCAGCCGCGCGAGGGCGGCGAGCACGGCGGCGCCGCTGCCGTCGGTGTCCCCGGCGAGGGCCATGGCCCGGCTGGGGTGGTGCTCGGACAGCTCCGGGACGACCACGGTCGGGATCGGGTCGTCGGCGGTGGACACTTCGCGCGCGGCGAGAACGCCGGCGGCTCCGTCCGCGATGGCGCGGGCGGCGAAGTCGTGCCCGTCGACGCGTTCACCGGGGACCGCGACGAACAGGCCGCCCGGTCCGATCTTCCGCGAGTCGAACTCGACGGAGCCGGTCACGACCTCGGTGCCGTCCGCGTGGTGGAGCCTGCCGCCGACCGCTTCCGCGATGTCAGCCAGGCTGAGCCGGATCACCTTGCCTCCTCGTTGCCGCCCCGGCCACCGGCCGGGGGCGTGGGTTCCCCCGTGTTCTGCGTTCCCCCACTGCCATCTCCGAGCCGGGCGCTGCCGGTGTCGAGCCTGCGCCGCAGCGCGGCGGCCACCTCGTCCCGGTCGGAGAACGGGTGCACGACCCCGGCGACCTCTTGGCCGGTCTCGTGCCCCTTGCCCGCGATGACGACGACGTCGCCCGCGCGGGCCCGGTGCACCGCTTCGGCGATGGCTTCGCGCCGATCGCCCGCTTCGATCACCTCGCCGCGTTCGGCTTCGGGGACCTCCAGCGCCCCGGCGAGCATGGCGGCGCGGATGTCGGCGGCGCTCTCGCTGCGCGGGTTGTCGTCGGTCACCACCAGCAGGTCGGAGCGGCGCGCTGCCGCCTCGCCCATCAGCGGCCGCTTCGCCACGTCCCGGTCCCCGCCGCAGCCGAGCACGACGAGCACCCGGCCGCCCCCGTTGAGCACCTGGGCGCGGGCCGCGTCGAGCACCGCGGCGACGGCGCCGGGCTTGTGCGAGTAGTCCACCACGGCGGTGAAGTCCTGCCCGAGGGCGACCCGCTCCATCCGGCCGGGCACGTCCACTTCGGCCAGTCCGCGTTCGATGGCGTCGGCGGGGATGCCGGCGGCGGTGAGCACGCCGGCGGCCAGCAGCGCGTTGGCGATGTTGAACGGTCCCGGCAGCCGCAGCCGCACGTCGAGCGTCCGGTCCGGGCCGTGCGCGCGGAAGCGCTGCTCGCCGGTCGGGAAGGTCTCGACGTCGCCCGCGGTCCAGCTCGCGTCGCCGGTGGTGGACGCGGTGATGGTGTCGGCGGTGACGAGCCGCCGCCCCCACTCGCCGTCCACGCACACCACTTCGCGCTCGGAGCGGCCGTCGAACAGCAGTGCCTTCGCCTGGAAGTAGTCCTCCAGGTCGCGGTGGAAGTCCAGGTGGTCCTGCGAGAGGTTGGTGAACGCGCCGACGGCGAACCGGGTGCCGCCGACGCGGCCCAGCGCGAGGGCGTGGCTGGAGACCTCCATCGGCACGTGCGTGACGCCCTGCTCGACCATGACGGCCAGCAGCGCCTGCAGGTCGGGTGCTTCGGGCGTGGTGAAGGCGCTGTCGAGGCGTTCTCCGGCGATGCGGGTCTCGACGGTGCCGACCAGCCCGGTGGTGTGCCCGGCGGCGCGCAGCGCGGACTCCAGCAGGTAGCTGGTGGTGGTCTTCCCGGACGTGCCGGTGACCCCGAGGATGGTGAGCTTCTGGGACGGATCGCCGTAGATGCGGGCGGCCGCGGAGCCGAGCACGCCGCGCGGGTCCTCGTGCACCAGCAGCGCCACCTCGCCGGCCCGCACCCGCGGGTGGTCGAGCAGCGCGGCGCGGTCCACGCCCGCCTGGTCGGTGAGCACCGCGGTGGCGCCCGCGGTGAGGGCGTCGGCGGCGAAGTCGGCTCCGTGCACCCGGGTTCCGGGCAGCGCGGCGAACAGATCGCCGGCGCGCACGTGCTGAGCTCGCAGCGTCGCTCCGGTCACCACCCCTTCACCAGGGGCGTGACCAGGGATGTCGATGACCCGCGCACCGATCGTCTCGGCGAGCTGGTGGATCTGCACCGGCTCGACGAGAGCAGGTCGAGGCGGGGCTGTCGCGAGCGCGGAAGGCACGTCGCGCAAGGCTACCGGTACCACCTGACGGGTCATGCTCATGGTCACCTCTGCACACACCGCGTTTCGGGACTGGGCCGTTCGGAGCACGCCGCCGCACCGGCCCGGCGTCCAGTAGAACGCCTCGGGCGCGTGCGCGTCGGTGAGCCGCCCCGGACCGCGCGGCCGGGTGGTGTCCGGTGCCCCGGATCGGGGTCCGCGGCGGGCGGCCCGCCATTCGCGCGGAATTGCCGCCCGAATGGCGCGGGGGAATTGCGGAGAAGCGGCGGCGCGCATCCCGCACGGGTTTCTCCCGGGTCCCGCCCCGGTGCGGTGCGATTCGGCCCGGCGGCGCGCGCGAACCGGCGATCAGGCTCCCTGACCTGCACCGGGGCGGGCGCGGCGGACCGCGAAGCGTTCCGCGCGGCGTCGATCGTGCCGCGCAGAAAAAGCGAATCCTCTTCACATGCCCGAGCACCTACTTGCGGCCGGGGCCGTTCGCTGGCGGGCACTGGTCCGTCTCGTGCAACTTCCGCCGGATCGTGGTGCGCACCGGCGGCCGTCGATTAGCGTTCCTACTGCCAGGTCGGTGATTCCGCGGATTTCGGCGGATCGGTGGAAGAACGACTCGGGCGGGGGATGGCTGCGGCCTGAGCACCGCCGGAGCGGCGACGCAGCGGGTGCCGTCGCCTTCGGTTCTCGACGATCCAACCGGGTCCTGCGGCCCGCGCATCCCCGGCCTGAGCCGTCCGGACGTGCACGGGCCGTGGCGCGAGCGGCCCGTGCACGTCCGGGAACGCGCATCCCCCGAAAATCCCGCGCCCCGCGGTGGGCGACTGCTATACCGGTGTGATCACCGCAGCGCTGGAGCGGAGATCGCATGCCTGAAATCCGTCTCGCCCTGGAAGCCCCGGACTCGACTCCCGAACGGCTCGACCGCGCCACCCGCGCGCTGCACGACAACCTGCGCCGGGTGCGCGGCCTATCGGTGCACCGCCCCCGCGAAGAACCCCCGCCGGACGGGCGCGGCGGCGGGGCGCTGCTCGCCGAGCTCGTCCTCGGCGGGGCGCTGACGACGAGTTCGGTCGCCGCGGTCTCCGCCGTGCTCACCGGCTGGGTCGACTTCGGCCGGAACCGCGCGATCACGCTGCGGTGCGACGACGTGCTGCACCGCATCGAGGCCGACGCCGCGGAGGCGGAGCTCGAAGCGGTGCTGGGCCGGCTGCACGACGAGAACGGCGGGTGATGCGCGGTGGGCAGATACGCCCTGCTGGTGGCGACCTCGAGGTACTTCGCGCCGGGCTTGCGCGACCTGCACACCGTGGAGGAGGCGCACGAACTCCGGACGCTGCTCGCCGACCGCGAGCTCGGCCACTACGACACCGCGCACCTCGTGATCAACGGGACGAAGGCGGAGATCGAACGGCGCGTCGAAACCCTCTTCCAGGACCGGGACGACACCGACCTGGTGCTGCTGTACATCGCCGGGCACGGCATCAAGAACGACGACAACCAGCTGTTCTTCGCCGCCACCGACACCGACGTGCAACTGCCGTACTCGACGGCCGTGCCCGCGGAGGTGGTGCACCGGATCGCCACGGAATCGCAGGCCGGGTCGGCGGCGATCCTGCTGGACTGCTGCTACAGCGGCGTGTTCAACCACGGTTCGGCGCACCGGGCGGGCGAACCGGTGAACGTGACCGAGCTGCTCGGATCCGGGCTGTTCACGATGACCGCCACCAACGCGATCGAGTACGCCTACGAGCGCCGGGTCACCTCCGACGAGGGGTCCCGGCCCGGCTCCCGGTTCACCGCGGCGATCATCGAGGCGATGCGGTCCGGCACCCCCGACCTGGACGGCGACGGGAAGCTGACGTTCAACGAGCTGTACAAGTTCGTGAGCGACGAGGTGACCAAGTACGGCAAGCAGACGCCCGGCCGCGGCGGGACCCAGTACGGGGACATGCCGTTCTGCCGGGTCCGCGGCGCGCCGTCCCGGCAACCCGCCCGTGCGCCGCTGCGGATCACCGAACTCCTCGCCGAACGCGCGGACGACGCCCCGCCGACGATGCCGGTGCCGATCGGGCGCACCGACGAGACGAACCGCGGCCCCGGCCGGATCGTCGACCTGGACGTGTTCCGGACCAGCGAGCACGTCGCGGTGGTGGGCCACATCCGGTCCGGCAAGTCGACGCTGCTGCACACCTTGATCATCGGGTTGACCGCCACGTTCGGCGCCGACCAGCTCCAGTTCAAGTGCCTGGACGGCGGCGGCGCGCTCGGCGCGCTCCCCCAGGTGTCCTCGGCGGGCCACACCCCCGAGGCCGTGGCAGAGCTGCTGGGCCAGGTCGCGGCGCTCATCGAAGAGCGGCGCGACCTGTTCCCGACCGGCATCGGCACCATCGAGAAGTACCGCAGGCTGCGCCGGGAACGACCGGACCTGCTGCCGGACGGCGACCACTCCGAGACGTTCCTGATCATCGACGGCTGGGCTTGGTTCGCCGAGCGGGTGCCGGGCCTGGCGGACGCGGTGGTGCGGATCGCCGACGACGGCCCGAAGTTCGGCGTGCACGTCCTGGTCACCGCCCGCCGCTGGTCGGAGCTGCCCGACGAGCTGCTGGACCTGATGCGGGGGCGGATCGAACTGCCCTTGGCGGACCCGGCGGAATCGAGGAACCCGGAGCTGTCGGCGCAGCTGCCGGCCACCGGCTGGGCGCTGCACGAGGACCGGAAGTTCCAGGTCGCCCAGCCGTGGTCCGACGAAGCCGAAGGTGCCATCACCGAGCTGAGCCCCGCGCCGGTCGACACCGCCGGCGCACCGGCGGAACCCGACCCACCGGCGCCGGTGCCCGCACCGGCTTCGACTCCGGCCCTGGCTTCGGTTTCGGATCAGGTTTCGGCTTCGGCTTCGGCTTCGGATCAGGCTTCGGTTTCGACTCCGGCTCTGGCTCCGGCCTCGGCCCCGACGCCGACCACCGCGCTGTTCCCGCTGCTGACCGGCCGGGACGTCACCGAGTTCGATCCCGCCGTGGCTTGGCAGCCGGGCCCGGTGGCGGAGCGCTACCGGGCGACGATCGGCTTCGGCTGCGACGAGGACGACGGCGCGGTCGCGGTCCTCGACCTGAAGGAGGCCGCCCACGGCGGCATGGGACCGCACGGGCTGTGCCTCGGCGCGGCGGGCGCCGGCAAGTCCGAGCTCCTGCGGACCGCGGTGCTGTCGCTGCTGGCCACGCACTCCCCCGAAGAGCTCACCGTGGTGCTCGTCGAGCACGCGGGCGGCGCCGCGTTCGGCTCCTTCCGGGACGCGCCGCACGTCGCGGCCCTGGTCCCCGCCGCGATCGAGGACCCGGAACAGCTGGACCGGTTGTGCGAGGCGCTGGCCGGGGAGATCCAGCACCGGCAGACCAGCCTCGACAAGGTGCGCACGCGGACCGTGTGGGAGTACCGGGGCCTGCGGGTGGACCAGGACTCCGGGGTCGACCAGGACCTGCCGCCGATGCCGATGCTGCTCGTGGTGATCGACGGGGCCGACGAGCTGGCTCGCCGCTC
Organism: Saccharopolyspora sp. NPDC047091; assembly: GCF_040643635.1. Lineage (NCBI taxonomy): Bacteria > Bacillati > Actinomycetota > Actinomycetes > Pseudonocardiales > Pseudonocardiaceae > Saccharopolyspora > Saccharopolyspora sp. NPDC047091. Next base: position 28,570 of record NZ_JBEYUS010000011.1, on the reverse strand, counting down.
CCCCGAACTGCTCGAGCTGCTCCGGATCATCGGGAAGGTCGGGCGATCGCTGCAGGTGCAACTGCTGCTGGCGGCTCGCGACCCGGACGCGGACCTGATCGGCGGCGAGCCGACCTACCGCGTCGAGCTCCACGGCTCCACCGGACGGCCGACCGGCGCCCCGGAAACCGCGGACCCGCCCCGCAGCGGCGACCTGCACCATCCCGGCGGGACCGTGCGCTTCCGCCCGGCCTGCGCGTCGGAGCGGAAGCACGGCGACCGCGGCCCGGACTCCCCGACCGAGCTGGAATTCGCGGTGCGGCGGATGCGCGGCACCGGCCCGGCGGCCCGGCGGATCCTGACACCGCCGCTGCGGGAACCACCCGCGCTGGAGCAGCTGCTGCCACCACCGGCGACGCGGGCCGACGAACCGCGGCTGTGCGCGTCGATCGGCATGGCGGACCTGCCGTTCGAGCACCAGCAGCGCCCCGCGCAGGTCGACCTCTCCGGCGGCTCCGGGCACGTCGGGATCGTCGGCGAGGCGGGTTCCGGGAAGTCCGTCGCCGTCCGCACCCTGCTGCTGTCGCTCGCCCTGACTCACACCCCGCGGGAGGTGCAGTTCTACTGCGTCGACCTGGGCGGTGGCGAGCTGCACGACCTGCGGAAGCTGCCGCACGTGGGCGCCGTGTCGGGGCGGCACGAGCCGGACGTGCTGCGCGGCACGATCGCGGAGCTGCGCACCCTGCTGGCGTGGCGGGAGGCCCGGTTCATCGAGCGCGGCATCGATTCGATGGCCGGCTACCGCGATCGGCGGCGGCGCGGCGAGAACCCGGACGACGACCGGTACGGCGACGTGTTCCTGATCATCGACGGGTGGACCGCGCTGCAGCGCGAGTTCGACGGCGTGGACCGGGACGTGGTCGACCTCGCCTCCCAAGGCCGGGAGTTCGGGCTGCACGTGGTGGTCACCGCGCACCGCTGGCCGGAGATCCGCCCGGCGCTCAAGAAGCTGCTGGGCACGCGGCTGGAGCTGCGGCTGGCCGATCCGGCGGAATCCGAGATCTCCCCGGAGGCCGCCGCCCGGGTCCCGCAGGACCTCCCGGGGCGCGGGCTGCACCCGACGAAGCGGCACATGTTCACCGCGCTGCCGCACCCGGTGGGCGACGGTTCCGCGGCCGCGGTCGCCGCGCTGCGCGCCCGGTTGCGCGACACCTGGCCCGGCATGCGGGCCCCGCGGGTGCGGCTGCTGCCGACGATGCTGCCGTACGACCGGTTGCCCGCACCGGAGGAGCAGCCGCGTCCGTCGATGGTGCCGATCGGGGTGAACGAGCACGGCATGGACCCCGTCTACCTGGATTTCCGGGCCGATCCGCACTTCTACGCGTTCGGCGAGCCCCAGTCCGGCCGGACCTCGCTGCTGCGGACGGTGCTGCGCGGCATCACCACCCGCTACTCACCGCAGGAGGCCGCGGTGGTGCTGGTGGACCTGCGGCGCTCGCTGCTCGGGTTCCTGCGCACCGAGCACTCGAAGGAGCACGCGGTGAACCTCGACCAGGTGCGCGCGGTGGTGCGGGAGCTGGTGGTCACGTTGCGCACGCGGCGGCCCGGCCCGGACCTCCCCCGGGAGCAGCTGCGCAACCGGTCCTGGTGGACGGGTCCGGAGCTGTTCGTGGTGGTCGACGACTACGAGCTGCTGTGCGCTGCCGGGGAGAACCCGTTGGCACCGCTGGCCGAGTTCGTCGCGCAGTCCGCCGAGCTGGGCCTGCACCTGGTGCTCACGCGCGCTGCGGCCGGGGCGGGCGAGGACCAGGACCCGCTGCTCACGGCGCTGCGCGCGGGCGGAGCCCCTGGTCTGCTGCTGAGCGCCGACGAACGCGAGGGCGAGCTGATCGGCACGGCGGCCGTGACGAGCCTGCCGCCGGGCCGCGGCACCCTGGTCAGCAGGGCGTCGCGCGGCGGGCGGCAGTTCGTGCAGACCGCGCACATCCGGGCGGATTGACCGCCGGTCAGGCCGCGGCCGTCACCGCACCTGCAGGGTCTGCACCGGGGCAGGCCCGGACGACAGCGGGATCTTGTACCGCTGCGTCAGGTAGGCGGCGACGTCGTGGAACAGCGGTGCCGCGGAGGCCCCGCCGCCCGGCGCGTCCAGCATCAGCGCCACCACGAACCGCGGGTTGTCCGAGGGGACGATGCCGGTGAAGGTGATCCAGTAGGTGTCGTTGCTGTAGCACTTGCAGTCCGGATCGATCTGCTGCGCGGTGCCGGTCTTGCCGGAGATCTGGTAGCCGTCCAGCGCGGCCGCCTTGCCGGTGCCCTGCTGCTGCGGCGCGTCCTGCACGACGGAGCGCATCATGTCCCGCACCGTGGTCGCGGTCTCCGGGCTGACGACCCGCACGCCTTCCGGCCGCGGCCGCGGCACCCGCACGCCGTCCGGCCCGGTCTCCGCGGCGATCACGCGGGGCGGCATCCGCACGCCGTCGTTGGCGATCGCCTGGTACATCCCGGCCATCTGCAGCACGGTCATCGACAGGCCCTGCCCGATGGGCAGGTTCGCGAAGGTGCTGCCGGACCAGTCCTCGCGGGCGGGCACGAACCCGGCGCTCTCCCCGGGCAGTCCGATGCCGGTGGTCTCGCCGAGCCCGAACTTGTGCACCAGGTCGTTGAACCGGTCCTCCCCGAGCCGTTGCGCGGTCATCAGGGTGCCGACGTTGGAGGACTTGCCGAGCACGCCGGTGAAGGTGAGCGGAATGGTGCCGTGCGCCCACGCGTCGCCGACGGTCCGGTCCGCGACCTTGATCTTGCCGGGCACCTGCAGCACGGTCTCCGGGCGCACCAGCCCGTCCTCGATGGCCCCGGCCGCGGTGATCACCTTGTTCACCGAGCCGGGTTCGAACGGGTTGGTCACCGCCGGGTTGCCGAGTCCGTCGGGTCCCCACGCGGGCGCGTTCGGGTCGAAGGACTTGTCGTTGGCCAGCGCGTACACCTCACCGGTGTGCGCGTCGAGCACGGCGGCGCTGGCGCTGCGCGCCCCGGTCTTGGTCGCGTAGTCGGACAGCTTGTTCTGCACCATGTACTGCAGGTCGGAGTCCAGCGTGAGTTCCACGTCGGATCCGGGGATGGCCGGTTCCAGCTCCCGTTCGGTGCCGGGGATGACCAGGTCGCTGCCCATCGCCGTGTCGGAGACCTTCTTCCCGTCGGTCCCGGCGAGCAGCTTGTCCAGCGAGCTCTCCAGCCCGAGCCTGCCTTCGATCTTGCGCGCGTCCTGGCTCCACCGGGCGCCGCCGAGCACGTTCGCGCCGTTCTCCCCGGCCGGGTATTCGCGGGTGGCGCGGTACTCCTGGCCGATCTGCGAGTACTTCTCGGTGATCTTCCGGGCGAGCGCGGGCTCGATCAGCGGCCCGATGGTCGTGTAGGTGGTGTCGGCGAACAGCGCGGCGAGCACGTCCTGCTCGTGGACCCGGGGGCCGAGGGTCTGGGTGATGTACCGGGCGATCTCCCGCTTGTACTGGTCGGCGGTGGGTTCGCTCGGGTCTTCGGCGTGCGCCTTGTCCTGCTCTTCGGCGAGCCGCCGCGGTGTCGCGTACAGCTGGCGGGCTTCGCTGCTGAAGGCGAGCACGTTCCCGCTGCGGTCGGTGAACGAGCCGCGCTCGGCGGGGATCGAGTCGCTGGTGGTGCGCTGCCGGGCCGCGGCCGCGGACAGCTGCTGCGCGTCGAAGCCCTGCACCAGGATCAGTTTGGTGCCGGTGAGCACCAGCGCCAGCACCAGTAACAACCGGCCGATGCGCAACCGCCTGCCGCTGCCGGCCACGTCGGTGCGCGCGGTCCGCTTTCCCTTCGCGGCCCGCGTCCCCCTGCGGACCATCAGTCGCCCTCCACCGCCGGGACGGCCGCGGCCTGCCGCTGCGCCGGGTCCGGCTGCGGCGCGCCCTGCTCGACGGACGGGTTCGGCGCCGCGGGCGGCTCCGGTGCGTCCGCGGGCGCGGGCGGCTGCGGTGCGGGCGGGGCGGGCGGGCCGCTGGCCTGCTGCGGTTCACCGACCACGTTGATCGAGCCGTCCGGGCTCACCACCAGGTGGGCAGGCGGCCCGGGTGGTGGCACCATGCCGAGCTCGGTGGCCTTGCGCTGCAGCGCGGGCGTCGAGTCGATGTTGCTGACCTCGCGGAGCAGCTGCTCCCGGTGCTCGTTGAGCGCGGTGACGTCCTGCTCGACCTGCTGCAGCCGGTAGGAGCCGCCGACGGCGGCGATCGACAGCGACAGCGTCGCCACCAGCCCGACGCCGAGCACCGCCATCACGGCGACGACGAGCGGGACGCGGGAGGTCGCGACCTTCGCCTGCAGCTGCCGGGCGCGCGGGCGCACCGCGGCGAGCCGCCACTGCCGCGGCTGGCGCTGCTCGGCGGCTTGGCGCTGGCGGCGGGGCCTGCGCTCGGCAGGTTCCCGCGTGGTGCGGTCCCGGCGTTCTTCGCGGCGCGCGTAGGCGCGCTCGGCGGCGGCGGACCGGCCGCGCGGGGTCTTCTTCTGCGTCTTGGTCTGCGGCGTCTTCGCGGTGGTCGACTTGGCCGTCGTCGACTTGGCGGTCGTCGACTGCGCCTTCCGCTTCGCCGGGTCCTTCTTCTTCGCGGCGGAGCCGGTGCGCGATGCAGCCGTCTTGGCGCGTGCGGGTGCCGTCATGCCGACTCCTTGATCCGTTCGGCGGCGCGCAGCCGCACCGAGGCGGCCCGCGGGTTGTCCGCTCGTTCCTGTTCACCGGCGAGTTCGGCGCCGCGGGTGAGCAGCCGCAGTTCGGGGCCGTGCCCGGGCAGTTCCACCGGCAGGTCGACCGGGGTGCGCGAGGTGGCGCGCTCGCCCAGGCCGCGCTTGACGATCCGGTCCTCCAGCGAGTGGTAGGCGAGCACCACGATCCGCCCGCCGCCGGCGAGCGAGTCGAGCGCGGCGGGCAGCGCCCGGCCGAGCACGTCCAGCTCGGCGTTGACCTCGATCCGCAGCGCCTGGAAGGTGCGCTTGGCCGGGTGCCCGCCGGTGCGGCGGCTGGCCGCGGGGACGGTGTCGTAGAGCAGCTGGACCAGGCGGTCGCTGTCGACGAAGGGTTCCTTCGCCCGTTCCCGCGCGATCGCCCCGGCGATCTTCGAGGCGAACCGCTCCTCGCCGTACTGGCGCAGGATGCGCGCCAGTTCGCCGGGCGGGTAGGTGTTGAGCACGTCGGCGGCGGTGCGCTCGGCGCCCGGGTCCATCCGCATGTCCAGCGGCGCGTCCTGCGCGTAGGCGAAGCCGCGGTCGGCTTCGTCGAGCTGCAGCGAGGACACGCCGAGGTCGAACAGCGCCCCGTCCACCGCGGGCAGCCCGAGGTCGTCGAGCACCTCGGCCCACTCGTCGTAGACGGCGTGCACCAGGTGCAGCCGGTCCCGGTAGGCGGCGAGCCGCTCCCCCGCGAGCCGCAGCGCCTGCGGGTCCCGGTCCAGCCCGACCAGGGTGAGTTCGGGGTGCGCGCGCAGCAGCGCCTCGGCGTGGCCACCCATGCCGAGCGTCGCGTCCACCACGACCGCCGGGCCGCGGTCCAGCGCGGGCGCCAGCAGCTCCAGCGTCCGGTCCAGCGCGACCGGCACGTGCCTGTCGCGGGCGGAACCCCCGCCGGTGTCCCCCGGCACGTCGTTCTCCGCCACGGCGGTCCCTCCCTCCCGCGAACCGTTCACGGTCACCGCAACCCTTCGTCCCGGCCGCGGGTTCGCCCCCGGCCTGGTCCTCCCGCCCTCCCCGGCGGGTCGTGCCACCCGTCCCGGCTCCCGGCCGGTACGAGCCGGGCCGGTGCGCGCACCGGCCCGATCACCACCGCCGCGCTCCCGGAGCACGACGGCCATAGTTGTCCATTGTGGACGATGCCCGTCCGTCGAGATCCACCGCGCCCGGTGGCCCCAGGTCCCAGTCCGCTCCGGACGTTCTGGCGCCGGGGAAGGTGCACCAGGACACGTGAGCGGACCGAGGCCTCACGCCACCGGGATGGCTAGAAGATCCCGGGCAGGACCTCCTCCCGGGCCTGCGCGTAGCTCTCCTCGTGCGCGTCGAGGTAGTTCTGCCAGCTCTCGGAGTTCCAGATCTCCAGCCGGTTGATCGCGCCGATGACCACGCAGTCCTTCTCCAGGCCCGCGTAGCGGCGCAGCTCGGCGGCGATCGGGATCCGCCCCTGCCCGTCCGGGCGCTGCTCATCGGTGCCCGCGAACAGGTACCGCTGGTAGGCGCGGACGGACTCGTTGGTCAGCGGGGCCTCGGCGACCTTGCGGGCCATCTGCTCGAACTCGGCGCGCGGGAAGACGTACAGGCAGTGGTCCTGTCCTTTGGTGACCATCAGCCCCCCTGCCAGTGCGTCCCGGTACTTCGCCGGCAGCGTCAGACGCCCTTTGTCGTCGAGCTTGGGGTTGTGGGTGCCGAGGAACATCCCGGTCCACCTCCCCCTCCCGGACCGCTCCGGTCCGACGACTCCCGTCCCGCCGGGAGACCGGCGCTGCCGACCACCCCGCACTCCCCGGAGCCGGGCGGAGCCCCCGTCTGCCCCACCGAGCGCCACAGTACCCCACTCCACTCCACCGTCAACCTGGAACGCCGTCCGACACGCCTCGGCGTGTCGGACGTTTGCCCAGCTAGCGGGCCTCTGAAGGAAAGCCGGCCGGGGTGGGGGGCGGGTGGGGGAGCACGAGCCGGCGCCCCCTCCGGAGGACCGCCGACCGAGCCGGAACCGAGATCGACCCGCTTCCGGCGGTGATCCCGGGGGCTCCGGTGGGGGAACGTGGGGAACGCCCCAGGCCACCGGCACCGGTACGGCGGCCACCTCCGGTTTGGCACACTGCGGAGGCACCTGAGCGCGCGACCGCCGAGCACCCGTCACCGGTCGACGGAGCAGGCGGCCCTCGTCGACGCGGACGGCGGTTCACCGCGGCGCTCAGCGAACACCTGGAGGTTTCGTGACGCCCAACATGCCCACGTCCGGCACCGCGTTCGCCGGTGGCGGGCACGCCGACGCGGCATCCCGCGGCAGCGGCGGGTACGTGCGGGAGTCCGAACCCGCGACGATCGCCGCGCTGCACGACACCGTGCAGCGCATCGCCGCCAACGTCGAGCAGGTGCTCGTCGGCAAGCCCGAAGTGGTCCGGATCGCGCTGGTGACCATGCTCGCCGAGGGCCACCTCCTGGTGGAGGACGTGCCCGGTGTCGGCAAGACCTCGCTGGCCAAGGCCCTCGCCCGCTCCATCGACTGCACGGTGAACCGCATCCAGTTCACCCCCGACCTGCTGCCCAGCGACATCACCGGCGTCTCGCTGTACAACCGGCAGGCGGAGGCCTTCGAGTTCCGGCCCGGCCCGGTGTTCGCGAACATCGTGGTCGGCGACGAGATCAACCGCGCCTCCCCGAAGACCCAGTCCGCCCTGCTCGAATGCATGGAGGAGGACCAGGTCACGGTCGACGGCGAGACCTACGAGCTGCACGCGCCGTTCATGGTCATCGCCACCCAGAACCCGATCGAGATGGAAGGCACCTACGCGCTGCCGGAGGCGCAGCGCGACCGGTTCACCGCGCGGGTGTCCATCGGCTACCCCGACCAGCAGGCCGAGCTGGCGATGGTCGACGACCACGCGGGCCGGGACCCGATGGACCAGCTGCGCCCGGTCACCGACGCCGACCAGGTGCGCGCGCTGCTGCGGGCGGTGCGCGACGTGCACGTCAGCACCGAGCTGCGCCGCTACGTGATCGAACTGGTCACCGCGACGCGCACGCTGCCGGAGCTGCGGCTGGGCGCCTCGCCGCGGTCCACCTTGCAGCTGGTGCGCGCGGCCCGCGCCCAGGCGGCGCTGTCCGGCCGCGAGTACGTGGTGCCGGACGACGTGCAGGACGTGGCGGTGCCGGTGCTGGCGCACCGCCTGGTGCTGACCAGCGAGGCCCGCGCGACCCGCCGCTCCGCCTCCGACCTGGTGCGCTCGCTGCTGCGCCGGGTCGATGTGCCGCGCGGCGACTCCGGACAACGGCGGTAGTCGCGTGCTCTCCGGCCTGACGGTGCGCGGCCGCTGCCTGCTGGCGGCGGGCGTGGCCGCGGCGGTGTGCTCGGTGGTGCTCGACGAACGGGATCTCCTGCGGATCGCGGCGTTCGTCGTGGTGCTGCCGCTGCTGGCGCTGCTGCTGGCGGGCCGGGTGAAGCACGGGATCCGGGCGCGCCGCGAGGTGCTGCCGGGCCGGGTACCGGTGGGCGGGAGCGCTTCGGTGCGCCTGCACCTGACCGGCTCGTCCGCGGTGCCGATGGGCGGACTGCGGCTGGAGGACGGGGTGCCGCACGCGCTGGGCGGCCGGCCGCGGTTCCGCCTCGAAACGGTGCCCAGGGCGGGCGCGGTGCTGGAGTACCCGGCGAGCCCCGGGCTGCGCGGCATCCACCAGATCGGGCCGCTGAAGACCCGGATCGGCGACCCGTTCGGGCTCACCGAGTTCGAGCACGAGCTCGCCGGCCGCAGCAGGCTGGTCGCGGTGCCGAAGGTGGTGCCGTTGGGCGGGCTGCCCGCCGGTTCCGGGCTCGGCACCGGCGAGGACGGTTCGACGCGGCTGCGGGCCGGGCACGGCGACGACGACACGATGGTCCGCGAGTACCGGCACGGCGACGACATCCGCCGCGTGCACTGGAAGAGCACCGCGAAGCGGGACGAGCTGATGGTGCGCGTCGAGGAACGGCCGTGGCACGGCGGCGTGACGGTGCTGCTGGACCGGCGGTCCGCGGCGCACCGCGGCACCGGCGCGGCGGCGAGCCTGGAATGGGCGGTGTCGGCGGCGGCCAGCGTCTGCTCGCACCTGCACGCGCACGGCCAGCAGGTGCGGCTGGTCACCGAGGACGCGGCGACGCTCAGCGGCGGTCCGGGTCCCTTCGACGGGGGTCACGACGACGCGGCGATGCTGGACGCGCTGGCGGCGGTGCGCCCGTCCGCGCAGCGCGACCTGGTGTGCCCGCAGGACCCGGGCAGCGGCCAGGAACTGATCGCGATCTTGGGCGCCACCAGCACCGCCGGGGTGCAGGAGCTGTCCCGGCTGCGCCCCGAACGGGCGCGCAGCCTCGCGCTGCTGCTGGACGTGCGGGCGTGGGCGGGCGATCCGGCGGACGGCTCCTTCTCCCCGCAGCGCACCGCGGACCGGCTGCGCGCCTCCGGCTGGTCGGTGGTGGTGGTCGACGGACCGCGGGCGTCGCTGGCGGGCTCGTGGGGCCGGTTGTGCCAGGTCGCGTCGGCGGCACCGGGGGTGGTCTCGTGAGCACCCGGGTGCGCCCTGCGGACACGACGGCTGCGGCCACGGCGGCCGCAGCGATTGCCTCGCTGGCGGTGTCGACCTCGTTCACCGGGATCGTGAGCGATGCGCGCTGGGTGCCGCCGGTGGCGCTGGCGGTGTTCGTGGTGGCCGGGGTCGGACTTCTCGGCCGCACGCTGCGCTGGTGGCCGCCGCTGGTGGTGCTCGCGCAGCTGTGCGCCTCGGCGGTGCTGCTCTCTACGTTGTTCACCGGCCAGGCGGTGCTCGGTTTCCTGCCCGGACCGGCGGCGTTCGGCGAGCTGTCCGGTCTGCTGGGGCAGGCGATGCAGGTGGCCCGGGAGGGCGTGCCGCCGGTCCCGGCGGAGCCCCCGTTGCAGGTGCTGCTGTGCCTCGGCATCGGCGTGGTCGCGCTGCTGGTCGACGTGATCGCGGTGGCCGCCGCGGTGCCCGCGGTCGCCGGCCTGGTGCTGCTGTGCGTGGTGGCGATCCCGGCGTCGCTGGCGCCGAACATGCTGCCGTGGTGGACGTTCGCGGCGGGCGCGGCGGGGTTCGCGCTGCTGCTGGCGTGTTCGGGCAGGCACCGGCAGGCCGCGTCGGGTTCCTCCCCGCTGGCCCGGTTCGACCACCGGGGCGTGGCGCTGGTGGCGGCCGCCGGGGTGCTGGCGGTGCTGAGCGGGGTGGTGTTCACCGGGGTCGGCACCGAGGGCCGGTTGCCGGGTGGCGCGTCCACGGGCTACGGCTCGGCGAACGGTGGCATCGGCCTGCGGCCGTTCACCTCGCTGCGCGGCCAGCTGGACCGGGACGACCCGGTGGACCTGTTCCGGGTGAGCGGGCTGCCGCAGCGCGCCTACCTGCGGGCCATGACCTTGCAGCACTTCGACCCGGGCCGCGGCTGGGAGCTGGGCAAGCTGACCTCGGGCGTAGACGCCCGGCAGCACCCGCTGCCGTTGCCGAACGGCACCGAGGAGCTGGCGCCGGGCCCGACGGCGACGGTGCGGATCGACCCGGTGGGCTACCGCGACCCGTGGCTGCCGGTCTTCGGGGTGCCGCGCGGGGTGACCGGCATGGGCGAGCAGTGGAACTACGACCCGACCAGCGGCGTGGTGTTCACCCAGGTCCGGCAGGAGAGCAGGCCCTACGTGGAGGACGTGGCGCTGCCGTCACCGACGCCGCAGCAGCTGCGCGCGACGAGCGGCCCGGCCGAGGTCGACCCGGCCTACACGGACGCGAGCGGGGTGTCGCCGCGCATCGCGGACCTGGCCCGGCAGATCACCGCGGACGCGCCGACCGACTTCGACAAGGCCGTGGCGCTGCAGCGGTTCTTCACCGATCGCTCGAACGGCTTCCGCTACGACCTGACCACGGCGCCGTCGACGAGCGGGAACGCCCTGGAGGACTTCCTGTTCCGCGGCAAGCGCGGCTTCTGCGAGCAGTACGCCTCGTCGATGGGTGTGCTGCTGCGGTCGGTGGGCGTGCCCGCCCGGGTCGCCGTGGGCTTCACTCCCGGCGAGCAGGACGGCGACGAGCGCGTGATCACCACGAACGACGCGCACGCGTGGGTAGAGGCGTTCTTCCCGCGCTACGGCTGGGTGACGTTCGATCCGACGCCGCTGGCCGACGGCCGCACCTCGCTGCCGGACTACCTGAGCCCGCCGGCGCCCGCGCCGACCCCGGCCCCGGCGCCCGGCCAGTCGCAGCAGCCGTCGCCGGAGCCCTCGACGACCCCGTCGCAGACCCCCGTTCCCGGGGACGCCGAGCAGCCGCAGGCCCCGGAGGCCGGGCAGTCCAGCGGCTCGGGCGCGTGGCTCGCGGTGGGCCTGGTGCTGCCGGCGGCGCTGGCGCTGGGCGCGGCCCCGCTGGCGCTGCGGGAGTTCCGCCGCAGGCGGCGGTTGGCCGTGGTGCGTGCTGGTGGCCGTGGCGCGGCGAGCGCGGCGTGGCAGGAACTGCTCGACGAGCACACCGATCGGGGTGGCCACCGTCCGGACGCCGCGGGCACGGTCCGCACGACCGCGACCACGATCGTCGAGTCCGCGGAGCTGCCGGAGGATGCGGTGCGCTCGGTCCACGACCTGGTCGCGGCGGTGGAGCACGACTGGTACGCCCCGTCGGGCCATCCGGTGTCCACCGAGATCACCGCGCCCGCCGAGGCGCTCCCGCGGGCGCTGGCGGGCCTGCGCGCCGGTGCACCGCTGCCGTGGCGGCACCGCCTGTTCCCACGCTCGGTGTTCCCGGCGGCGGCCCGGCACGGTCGATCCGAGTCCTGATCAGCCGGGTCGGCCAGGCCGCCGGTCGTCGATCCGAGTCCTGACCAGCCGGGTCGGCCAGGCCGCCGGTCGTCGATCCGAGTCCTGACCAGCCGGGTCGGCCAAGCCGCCGGTCCCGGAAACCGTCCGGGCGGCGACCGGCACCGGTCGGGTGGTCGCGGGCATCAGGGGAAGACCCCCGGAAAAAGAACCAGCCCGACGGTCATCAGACCATCGGGCCAGGTGATGAGGACGGATCGCCGACCCGTGGGGTCGACGATCTCCGGCCTCCGCCGTCCCTGTCGGGACTACTGCTCGAACCGCTTCCGGAAGCGTTCTTCCATCCGCTGGGCGAAGGAACCGCGCGCTCGCGGCTCGGGCTTCTTCCGGTCTCCACCGGACGCCGGGCCTGCGCTCCCCTCCCCCTCGGATTCAGCTTCCTGGCTGCCACCACGCATCGCGGACAGCACCAGAACTGCTCCGCCGAACATCACGAGGAAGCCGACCACGCTCACCACGGGGATATCGGCCGGCTTGACCGGTATCACCACGCCGAGCACCAGCAGGATCAACCCCAGCACGAACACGGCGATGCCTTGCAGGCGGCGCCGCCGGGACGGTCGGTGCAACCGGCCGCCACGCACGGTGGAGACGAACTTCGGATCCTCGGCGTAGAGCGCGCGCTCGATCTGGTCGAGCAGTCGCTGCTCGTGCTCGGAGAGTGGCATGGCTCCTCCTCCGGCACAGGTAACTCAGTGGCGCCGGAACCCGGAGGGCACACCTCCGGAGTGGGAACCCGGCGAACGCTTGGGGGCGTCACCGTCGAGGATACGGTTCCGGCGACGTCCCGACTACCCGCAGGGGTCAGGTCGCGCCCGCGAGGTTGCCGACATCATCCCGTCGGATCAACCGATCGGCGCAATCCCCGGGCGCGACGTGGGATTTCGGGTCAGCCGCGGAGCCTGCCGATGGCGTGCAGCCGGGTGGCGACGTCCCGCAGCGGTGGAGTCGCCGCGGCGGCGCGCTCCAGTTCGGCGAGCGCGTCGGCCCCCTGGCCTTCGGCGACGGACCCGGGCACGAGGTCGGTGAACACCCCTTGGCCCTGGACGAGTTCCACGTCGAGCCCCGCCTCCCGCATCCGCCGGGCGAGCTCGTCGCCGTCGAAGCGGCGCAGCACGGTGTCCCCGCCGCCCCGGTACCGGCCGTCGGCATCGCGGAGCACGTGCAGCGCGTCGGCGGGCCGCCCGGCGAGCGCGCTGGCGAGCACGGCCGCGTACCGGTTGGACACGAGCACGGACACGGCCCCGCCGGGCGCGGTGGCCGCGGTGAGCGAGGCCAGCGATCCGGCGACGTCGTCGACGTACTCCAGCAGCCCGTGGCCGAGCACCAGGTCCGCCCCGCCGGGCGGCGCGAACGCGTGCAGCGCCTCGGTGTCGCCCTGCAGCGCGGTGATGAGCCGGTCGACGCCGGCGTCGGCGGCCCGGCGCTGCAGGGTGGCGAGCGCGTTGGGGCTGGGGTCGACGACGGTGACCTCGCAGCCCGCGCTGGCCAGCGGCACCGCCCAGACCCCGCTGCCGCCGCCCACGTCCAGGACTCGGGGCGGGCGGCCGTCGCGGCGCGTTCGGGCTTCGGTGATCTCTTCTTCCAGCACCCGGTGGACGGCGTCGGATCTCATGGCCAGCAGCGTAATGGCGGGTCAGACCGGGCGACGCACCGGCGGGGCGGGACGGCGGGCGCAGCGGCACACGTGATCGGTCCGGTTCCGTAGGCTACGGGCGTGCAAACGGTGGCAGTGCTCAGCCTCAAGGGCGGTGTCGGGAAGACGACCGTGGTGCTCGGGCTCGCTTCGGCGGCCATGCGCCGCGGCGCTCGGACGCTGGTGGTGGACCTGGATCCGCAGTGCAACGCGACGGCCGCGCTGGAGCCGGACGAGACCCGGCTGGGTCTCAGCGATGTGCTGTCCGATCCGCGCGCGGAGGTGCTGCGCGCGGCGGTGGCGCCGAGCGGATGGGGTGCGGAGGTCGATGTCCTCGTCGGGTCGGAGGACGCCGAGCTGTACAACGGCGGCCCGCACGACGGTGAGGGAGATCTGGCGAAGCTGACCACGGCGCTGTCGACGTTGGACGCGCTGATCGCGGACGGCGAGCTGCCGTACCAGCTGGTCCTGCTGGACTGCCCGCCGTCGCTGGGCCGGTTGACCCGGTCGGCGCTGATCGCGGCGGACCGGGCGCTGCTGGTGACCGAGCCGACGATCTTCGCGGTGTCCGGGGTGCAGCGCGCGTTCGAGGCGGTGCAGGCGGAGCGGGCCGAGAACAACCCGCGGCTGCAACCGCTGGGCGTGGTGGTGAACCGGGTGCGGCCGCGGTCGCACGAGCACCAGTTCCGCATCGAGGAGCTGCGGGAGATCTTCGGCCCGCTGGTGATGCCGGTGGCGCTGCCGGACCGGCTGGCGGTGCAGCAGGCGCAGGGCGCGTGCATGCCGATCCACCAGTGGGGAACGCCGGGTGCTCGCGAGGTCGCGTTGGGCTTCAACCTGCTGCTGGCCCGCACGTTGCGCGCGGGCCGCCGCCGGGATCCGCTGCCGGACGACTCGTTCGAGGACGATCCGGGCGATCAGGACCTGGATGAGTTCGACGGCGACGCGCCGGGAGCCTGATGCCGGAGGGCGACACCGTGTTCCTCACCTGCCGGCGTCTCGACGAGGCGCTGGCGGGGACGGAACTGGTGCGCGGCGAGCTGCGCCATCCGCGGCTGGCCGAGGTGCCGCTGCGCGGCCGGACGGTGCGCGAGGTGCGCCCGGCGGGCAAGCACCTGCTGATCCGCTTCACCGACGGCCGGACGCTGCACAGCCACCTGGGCATGGACGGCGCGTGGCACCTGTACCCACCGGGCGGCCGGTGGCGCCGGGCGGCGCACCGGGCGCGGGCGGTGCTGGAGGTGCCGGGCCGGACCGCGGTGGGCTTCGACCTGCGCCTGCTGCGCTGGGTGCGCACCGCCGACGAGGACGAGCTGATCGGGCACCTGGGCCCGGACCTGCTGTCGCCGGAGTGGGGCCCGGAGGCGGCGGCGGAGGCGGTGCGGCGGCTCACCGCGGATCCGGCGCGCGAGATCGGCGCCGCGCTGCTGGACCAGTCGGTGCTGGCCGGCGTCGGCAACATCTACCGGACCGAGGTGTGCTTCCTGCTGCGCCGCTCCCCGCACGTCCCGGTGGCGGAGGTCGACGCGGAGCGGGCGGTGCGGCTGTGCCGGGATCTGCTGCTGCGCAACGCGTTGCGGGCGGACCGGTCCACCACCGGCGATCTCCGCCGGGACGCCCGCTACTGGGTGTACGGCCGCCGGACCTGCCTGCGCTGCGGCGGCCCGGTCCACCGCGACGCCGAAGCGGACCGCGTCACCTACCACTGCCCCCGCTGCCAACCCGGCCCCTGAACTCCCCCGCCGCACCGCGCGGGCCTTCTTGCCGGCGGGCGGAGCCGATGAGCGGCGAGCACCCGATCAACCGGCGCCGCAGCGGCCCCCACCGGGCGTTGCCGCCGACGAGGAGCGATCCCGCAGCGGGCGCCGCACCCGTCGCTTCGCACGAGCCGGCTAAGCATCCCGCCGGGCGGAGACCGCGTCCGCGAGGCTCCGCAGCACCGGGTAGACGAGCACGATCCCGACGGATCCCCACACCAGCCCGGTGAACCGCAGCGCGCCCAGCGACAATGTCAGGTCGCCGACGCCGGCGACGAGGGCGGTGCCCAGCACCGCGAGGTTCACCGGGTCGGCGAAGTCCACGCCCGCCTCGCTCCAGATCCGCACTCCGACGAGCGCGAGCACGCCGACGACGACGAGCAGCGCCCCGCCGAGCACGCCCACCGGGATGGTGCCGAGCAGGGCGCCGAGCTTGGGGCAGAACGCGAGGACCACGGCCGCGACGGCGGCGATCATGCACGCGGCGGTGGAGTACACCCGGGCCGCGGCCATCACTCCCACGTTCGGGGCGCTGCTGCTGAGCGCGGAGCCGCCGCCCGCGCCGGAGAGCGCCGTGGCGAGCCCGCCGCCGATGAGCGCGTCCCCGACCTGGCCGTCCAGGTTGCGCCCGCTCATCGCTCCGACGGCCTTCACGTTGCCGACGAGTTCGGCGAGCACCACGAGCACCATCGGCGCCACGAACGGCACCGCGGACAGGTGCATCTGCGGGGTGACGAATTCCGGTGCCCCGAACCAGGGTGCGCGGGCGACGGCGTCGAGCCGCGCCGGGTCGACCTGGCCGAGCAGTGCCGCGCAGGTCCAGCCGGCGAGCACGCCGAGCAGCACGGCGAGCCGCCGCAGCATGCCGCGGCTGAGCACGGTGGCGAGCACGACGACCGCGAGGGTGATCACGGCGGGCACCGGTTGCACGCTGAAGGAGCGCACGGTCTGCGGCGCGAGGCTCAGCCCGATCAGCAGCACGATGCCCCCGGTGACGACCGGGGGCATCGCGGATTCGAGGAGCCGCACGCCGAGCGCTTTGACCGCGACCCCGAAGGTGAAGACCACCAGGCCCACGATCATGATCGCGCCGAGCAGCGCTCCCGGGGTGGCGCCGCCGTGGTCAACGGCGGCTCCCATCGGGACGACGAAGGCGGCGGAGGCGCCGAGGTAGGCGGGCACCCGGTTGCGGGTGACGAGCAGGAACAGCAGCGTCCCGAGCCCGGACAGCAGCAGCGTGGTGGAGGCGGGGAATCCGGTGAGCAGCGGGACGAGGGTGGTGGTGCCGAACATGGCGATCAGGTGCTGGAACCCGAACCCGAACGTCAGCGGCCAGCTGAGCCGTTCGCCGGACCCCACGACCGCGTCGTCCACCAGCTGACGACCGTTGCCGTGCACGGTCCACAACGCCACATCGCCCTCCCCGACTGTCCCCACCTGCGGGGATCGCCGCCACGTAACGTAGCGACGCTGGGAAGATTACTATTCGGCATCACATAATCAACCCGTAACGGGGTCATCCGGGTGAAGAGATGAGTCACCCAGGTCGACGTGGAGTCAGCTCGCGAGGCCGCCGACCTGCTGTTCCGCGACTCACGCGCGAGGTTGGTCCGCCGATCCGGCGGTTCCGCTGCCCCGGTCGAGTTCGTCCAGCGCGGCGGCGAGACCGCCCAGCCGGTCGGCGGCGTCCTGCACGGCGTGGCGCTGTTCGGGGGCGCCGCTCGCGGCGACGGCCCGGCCCGCGGCGGCGACCAGGTGGCGGTAGCCCTCGACGCCTTCGTCGAGTTCGGTGCGCAGCCGCTGCGCGTCCGAGCGCAGCGCGCCCTGCTCGGTGCCGGGCACGTGCGGCAGTGCGCGTTCGACGGCCTGCAGCCGGGAGGCGATTTCGCGCAGCGCGGTGGCGGCGCGGTCGGCGGTGGCCCGTGCCTCGGTGGCTTCGCCGAAGCCGCCGTCGCCGAGCTGCGCCAACGATTCGTGCAGGCTCTGCTCGGCGTCGCGCAGCAGCCGCATCGGTTCCCTGGCCTGCGATCCGTGCGCGGGCAGTTCCACCGGCTCCGGCGCGGCCGCGGGCAGCGGCGCCTTCAGCAGCCTGCGGTAGCGGCGCCAGCCGACGGCCGTGCCCGCGGCGGCGGCGAGCGCGACGGCACCGACGCCGAATCCGGCGACGTCGAACATCGTCTCCAGCACGCCGTCGCCGACCGGGATGCCGAACGTCTCGGGCGCGAACGCCCCGTAGGTGCCGACGCCGAGCACGCCGGTCCCGACGGTTCCGGCGGTGGCCTGCCGCCGCGCCCGCTTGCGCTTGCGCAGCAGGCGGGCGCGGGGATCGCGCCACCGCGCGAGGGTGCGGCGCACTTCACCGGCGACGGGGCCGCGCAGCTCGCGCAGCGCGGCCTCGCCCCATGCCGCGAGTTCGTTCCTCCGCGGTGGCATCGTCCGGCTCGATCAGGCCTGGCCGGTCTGCGGGTTCTGCTGCTGCGGCCGGGTGGCGGGTTCCGCCGTCTGGCCGCTCGCCTGCTGACCGCCGGTGACCTGCTGCTGGCCGCCGCCCATGGTGGCGCGGAGCTGTTCGAGCCGGTTGGAGCCCGCGGCGTCGAGGGAGGCCTGCTGGACCTCCATCATCCGGCCCTGCACGCTGTTCTGCGCCAGTTCGGCTTCGCCGAGCGCCGTGGTGTAGCGGCGTTCGATCTTGTCTCGCACCTCGTCCAGCGACGGCGTGTTGCCGGGGGCGGCGAGGTCGCTCATCTGCTTGAGCGAGTTGGACGCCTGCTCCTGCATCTTGGCCTGCTCCAGCTGGCTGAGCAGCTTGGTGCGCTCGGCGATCTTCTGCTGGAGCATCTGGGAGTTGCGGTCCACCGCCTGCTTGGCCTGCTCGGCCGCCTGCAGGGACTGGTCGTGCAGCGTCTTGAGGTCCTCCACGCCCTGTTCGGCGGTGACGAGCTGGCTCGCCAGCTGGGTGGCGGTCTCCTCGTACTTCTGCGCCTTGGCGGTGTCGCCTTCGGCGCGCGCCTGGTCCGCCATGACCAGGGCCTGCTTGGCCGAGGACTGCAGCTTCTCGACTTCGCCGAGCTGGCGGTTGAGCTTCATCTCGAGCTGCCGCTGATTGCCGATCACCGAGGCCGCCTGCTGGGAGAGTGCCTGGTGTTGGCGCTGCGCATCCTCGATGGCCTGCTGGATCTGCACCTTCGGGTCGGCGTTCTCGTCGATCTTCGACGAGAACGACGCCATCAGGTACTTCCAGAACTTCACGAACGGATTGGCCATCTCCTCCGCCTGCCTTCTCTCCTGCCGGTGCTGCCCGTGCGCGTGTCGCGACCGTGGACCTGGACCCGATGCCGAAGGTCCGGCGCGTGCCGGTGCCAGCCGTGTCGCGTCCCATTCTCCTGGATCCGCCGCACCCATCGTGTCAGGGCGCGGTGTCCGGTTCCACCAGGATGCGAAGATCTCCGGGATTTTGCCCCCAGCGACCCCCGAGCGGTCACGCCATGATCGAACCAGCACCGCCGACCGGGCCCGCGCCCGGGTGGCGGCCGCGGTTCCGCACGGTCCACCCGATCAACGCACGAGGGCGCCGCGAGGTTCCGCGGAGCGGTGCGGGCGCACCACTCCGCGGAACGGCGGGTTTCAGGCTGCGACGACGACGCCACCGGAGCTGCGCAGCGGTGCGCTGATCCGCTGGCTGAGCACCGGCTGCAGGCGGTGCTGCTCCTCGGTGAGGTCCTCGCTGGAGAGCTGCGCGTCGACGCCCGCCGCTTCGGCACCGGCGAAGTCGGCACCGGACAGCTCGGTGTCGGCGAGGTCGGCGCCCATCAGGCTGGGCACCAGGCGGCCACCGTCGAAATCGGCGGCACCGCGCTGCTCGACCATCGCCGGGGTGAGCACGGAGCCCGACCCGTCGAGGTCGCCCGCGACCGTGACGAGCAGTTCGGGCAGTGGCAGGTCCAATGCGCCGCAGATCGAGGCCAGCAGTTCGCTCGAAGCCTCCTTGCGCCCTCGCTCCACCTCCGAGAGGTAGCCGAGGCTCACCCGGGCGGCGCGCGAGACATCTCGCAGCGTACGAGATTGAGCGGTCCGGGCGCGGCGCAGCCTTTCACCGACTGCTTCCCGCAACAACACGGTCATCGCGCGCCTCCCTCCTTCGTCGCTTACATCGTGCGCTACGCGTCAACGCCCCCTACGTTACTCATCGCAACGCCGTTACGAGAGCGATCATCCGCTAATCCGCCGAGGGCGAACGTCCTCGGCACCGCCGCGCGTGCGCGGTTCGGCGACGATTCCGCAGCGCTGGGGCGCGCGGACACTTCCGGAACGTTCAACGCAGCAGTGCCGCGAAGTGTTCCAACGCCACTCGAACGGCCGCCGCCCGCACCTCGGCGCGATCACCGTCGAGTTTGGTGGACAGCACGTTCGTCCCGCGCGGACCGGCGAATCCGAGGTGCACGGTGCCGGGTTCGGCGCCGTCCTGCGGGTCGGGACCGGCGACTCCGGTGAGCCCGACGCCCCAGGTCGCGGCGCAGCGCTCGCGGGCGCCGACGGCCAGCTGTTCGGCGACGGCGGGCTGCACGGCACCGCCGCGGGTCAGCAGTTCCGCGTCCACCCCGGCGAGCCGGTCCTTGAGGTCGGTGGCGTAGACGATCAGCCCGCCGCGCACGACGTCGCTGGCGCCGGGCACGTCGGTGAGCGTCACCGCGAGCAGGCCCGCGGTGAGCGATTCGGCGGTGGCGACGGTCTCCCCGCGGTCGCGCAGCAGGCCGAGCAGTTCGGCGGCGGCGGTCACGATCCCGCGCCCTCGGCGCGCCTGCCCGCAGCCCGCAGCCGCCAGGCCCGCACCGCGTAGTCGAGCCCGGTCACGACCGTGACCAGCACCGCGGCCCCCATGATGGCCCAGCGCAGCGGATCGATCAGCGCACCGAGCGGCAGCAGGTAGGCGACGATCGCGATGGCCTGCAGCAGCGTCTTGAGCTTGCCGCCGCGGCTGGCGGGGATCACGCCGTGCCGGATCACCCAGAACCGCAGCAGTGTGACGAACAGCTCACGTGCGATGATCAACACCGTGACCCACCACGGCAGGTCGCCGACGAGGCTGAGCCCGACGAGGGCGGCACCGGTCAGCGCCTTGTCCGCGATCGGGTCGGCGATCTTGCCGAAGTCGGTGATGAGGCCGCGCCTGCGGGCGAGCTCCCCGTCGATGCGGTCGGTGATGGCCGCGACGAGGAACACCAGCAGCGCCACCCACCGCCACAGCGGCTGGTGGCCGTCCTCCCACAGCAGCGCCACGAGGAACACCGGGACCAGCAGCAGCCGGGACACGGTGAGCACGTTGGCGATGTTGAGCAGCGGCACCGGACGGGTGTCGGGCGCCGCTCCCGAAGCCGCGCCTTCGGCGCTCATGTCGTCTCCCCGGAACGTTGCCGTTCGAGCTCGTCGCCGGTCGGCCGGACCACGAGGTCCACGCCTTCGCTGCCGACCACTTCGCAGCGCAGCACGTCGCCGACGACGACGTTCCCAGGATCGACGAGGAGGCATTCGCCGTCCACCTCGGGCCCCTGGTGTTCCGCGCGGCCCGCGCAGCCGTCCTCGTGGTCGGCGCCGCGTTCGACGAGGACCCGCACGGTCTCGCCGATGCGGTCTTCGGCGCGCTGGTCGGTGAGCTCGTCGACGAGCGCGGACAGCTCGGTGACGCGTTCGGCGACGACGTCCTCGTCGAGCTTGCCGTCGAAGCCCTCGGCCTCGGTGCCGTCCTCGTCGGAGTAGCCGAACACGCCGACGGCGTCCAGCCGAGCCCTGGTGAGGAAGTCGCGCAGCTCGGCGTAGTCCTCCTCGGTCTCGCCGGGGAACCCGACGATCACGTTGCTGCGGATGCCGGCTTCGGGCGCGAGGTCCCGGATCTGCTCGATGAGGCCCAGGAAGGACTCGGTGGAGCCGAAGCGCCGCATCCGCCGCAGCACGGTCTCGCTGGCGTGCTGGAAGGACAGGTCGAAGTAGGGGGCGACGCCGGGCGTGGCGGCGATGGCGCGGACCAGCCCGGGCCGGGTCTCCGCGGGCTGCAGGTAGGAGACCCGCACCCGGTCGATGCCCTCGATCCCGGCGAGCCGCGGCAGCAGGGTCTCCAGCGCGCGCGGGTCGGCGAGGTCCTTGCCGTAGGAGGTGGAGTTCTCGCTGACCAGGAACAGCTCCCGCACGCCCTGGGTGGCCAGCCAGGCCGCTTCGCCGAGGATCTCGTCGGGCTTGCGGGACAGGAAGGAGCCGCGGAAGGCGGGGATCGCGCAGAACGTGCAACGCCGGTCGCAGCCGGAGGCGAGCTTGAGCGAGGCGACCGGGGCGTTGTCCAGCCTGCGCCTGCTCACCCGGGTCGAGGGCACCCAGCCGTGGCCGGGCACCGCGACCTCGGTGGCGGCGGCGGGCCGCTCGACCGGGGTGATGGGCAGCATGGTTCGGCGGTCCCGGGGCTGGTGGGACGCGAGGGGCTTGCCGTCGAGCACGTCGTCGAGCCGTTCGGCGAGCTGCCCGTAGTGGTCGAAGCCGAGCACGGCGTCGGCTTCCGGCATCTGCTCGGCGAGCTCCTGGCCGTAGCGCTCGGCCATGCAGCCGACGGCGACGACCTTCGCGCCGGTGTCGGAGGCGGCCAGCAGCGTGTCCACCGAGTCCTTCTTGGCGGATTCGACGAATCCGCAGGTGTTGACGACCACGACGTCCGCGGAGTCGGCACCGTCGACGAGGTCCCAGCCGCGCTCGTGCAGGGTTCCCGCGAGCTCTTCGGAATCGACTTCGTTGCGCGCGCAACCCAGAGTGACCATGGACACTCGGCGCGATGTGGACCCTGCTGGCATGACCCGAGGTTAGCCGTCGCGTCCGGCGGCCCTGCGCGCGCGCCCGGTGAGCGGCCCGCGAGTCCGCCGAACGCACCGGCGGACGGCGACCCCGCGCCGGGTGCTGATCTCGTCTCGCGGACGGGCCATCCGGTCACCGCGGGTTCTCCGACGAGCGTCGACCTGCGGGACGCGGGAAAGGTAGCATTCGAGCCATGCATGACTATGCGACTGGGGCGATATCGATTCGGCGTGCTCGGGTCGACGACGTCCGGGGGATGAAAGCCCTGGTCGACTCGTACGCGGGCAAGGTGCTGCTGGCCAAGGAACTCGTGACGCTCTACGAGCACGTCCAGGAGTTCTGGGTCGCCGAGCTGACCGACGAGGACGGAGCGCCGCGGCTGGTGGGCTGCGGGGCGCTGCACGTGTTGTGGGAGGACCTCGCCGAGATCCGCACCGTCGCCGTCGACCCGGCGGCCCGCGGCCGCGGCGTCGGCCACCAGGTCGTCGGCAGGCTGGTCGGGCTGGCGCGCGAGCTCGGGCTGGCCCGGGTCTTCGTGCTCACCTTCGAGACCTCGTTCTTCGGCCGCCACGGCTTCCGCCCCATCGACGGCGCCCCGGTCTCCCCCGACGTCTACGACGAGATGCGCCGCTCCGCCGACGAAGGCGTCGCCGAGTTCCTCGACCTCCCGTACGTCAAGCCCAACACCCTCGGCAACACCCGAATGCTCCTCGAACTCCCCCGCTGAGCGGGGTCAGCCGCGGCGTCCGTCCATCACGTCGACCAACCGCCAGACCCCGCTCGACGGGTTCCGCTGGTGCTCGCACTCGTGCTCGCACCTGCGCTCGGCCCGCGCGCGGGCGTCCGCAAGGCCTTCCCGGTAGTCGTCGAAGGCGATCGCCGCCTTCGCGTAGTGGCGCACGTGGCGCTTGAGCCTGCGCGCGGTCGCCGCGTAGTCGGGTAACGCGCCGTCGTACTCCTCGAAGTGCAGGAGCAGCCAGTACTCGAAGCACGGGTTGGACACGGCCAGCCTGATCTTCGCCTTCTTGGCGGCGGCGCGCGCCTGGTCGATGTCGAACTCGTCCACGTCGACCACGCACCAGATCTCGTCGTAGGCGTCGGGATGCCTGCGCCGCCAGCGCTCGGCCTTCGCCACCAGCGTGACCGGGTCGACCGCCTCACTCTCGAGCTGCACGTCGACGGCCAAGGTGCGGAGGTGCGAGCTCAGCGCGGACAAGTACTGGCGCTCGGTCTCCGCTGCGCCGCACAGCACCAGCACGAGAGGCTTCGAGGTCAGCTTGGGCCGACGACGCCCACCCCTGTTCTCCCGGCGGGTCACCGGTCGACCCCGAATGCCTCCGCGAAACGCTCGGCCGCCGTGAACGGGACCGCGCCGTAACTGCCGTGCAGGTAGCGCCGTTCGTGGTTCTCACCCTTGCGCGGTTTGAAGTCGGACAGCGCGTAGAGGGAACTCCGCCCGGCGCGGTCCTTCTCCACGAACCACACCGAATCGCGCGGGAGCGCAGCCTCGTCGAGCATCGTGCCGAGCAGGCTCGTGTCGTGCGTGGTGAGAATCAGCTGGGCCTGCGCGGCGTTGATCCGCTCGTCGCGGAACAAACCGATCAACCGCGAGGTGAGCAACGGGTGCAGGCTGGTGTCGATCTCGTCGACGACGAGGACGGAACCGTCGCGGAGCGCGGACAGGACTACCGGCAGCAGCCCGATCCACTGCTGCGTGCCCTGTGATTCGTCGCGGAGGTCGAACAGCTCGTCGCCGCTTTCCGCGTGCGCGAACTTGAGCAGCGTCTCCACATCCGGGCCACGGGCCTCCAGTTCGGCCACCCGGGATTTCCAGCGGTCCGCTCCTTCGGAATCACCCGCTTCCTCGGCGCGCTTCACGTGCCACAGGTACGAATCGATGCGGCTGCGGTCTTCGCGTCGCTCCACCTGGACGTCCGCGATGCCGAGGTCCGCCGCTCGGATCAGGTTCAACACCTGCTCCCGAGATGTGTCACCGCGTTCCAAGAAATCGGCCAGTCGTCTGGCTCCGAGTGTCGCCGGGCGGTTCGCAGCCGAACTCCGGAAGCGCAATGTGCGCACGAACCACCGGTGAACCGGCTGGACCTCCTCGAACCGCGACTGCCCTGCCACGGAGAGGAGCAGGGCGTTCTCCCGGGTCATCTCCTCCAGCACCTCGCGCTTGACCTTCGCCGTCCGGACTGTCGAGCCGAACTTCACCTCGCGACCTTCGCGTTCGAAGAGCACCCGGCGCCGGTTCTCCGGATACGAGTAGAGCCATTCCTCGCGCACCGCGGAGTCGTCCAGGACGAACCCGTAGGTGTAGCGGACGGACTCGATGAGCAGCTCGACGACGAAGGTCGAGGGTTCTGCTCGAAGTGCGGGGTCGAGCCGGAACGGTCGCCTCGGCACACCACCGTCACCGTCCGCGTCCCAGTGGCCGAAGGAATCCACCACTGCAGACCGCATGAACCGCAGCCCGTCCAGCAGATTCGACTTGCCCGAGGCGTTCGCCCCGTAGATCGCCGCCACCGGCAGGACTTCGCGCGTCCTGTCGTAAGCGGGCATGAGGAGCAGCTCCTGCTCCTCCGCGAACGAGCGGTGGTTGCCGAGCCGGAAGCTCCGGAGCATGGGACACCTTCCGAGGTCGAGCTTCGAGCCTTCTCGTGCAAGTTAACCGCAAAAAACAGCCTGGAGGTACCTCAACAGGCGTGCTCGCACCGACACCATCGGGCGGTACCGGTCAGAAGAGGTCGGCTTCGGTGGTCTTGGGGGGTGTTCTCCAGCCAGAACTCGTGGGTGAGGTCGGGCAGGCGGCGGACGTCCCAGCCGTGCCGGACCAGATCGGCGGCGAGGTCGGCGGGCACGACCGCCTCGGCTTCGCCGGAGAGGACGACGGTGCTGGGGACCTCGGGTGCGGCGGCCGAGAACGGGTGGTGGGCGATGTCCCGGTACACCTCGCCGATCATGCGCCGGTCGAAGTCCCGCTTCGCCCGCGCGGTGAGCTCGCGGGTGCGCGGAGTGTGCGCGGCCGCGGCGCGGCGCTGCTGATCGCGGCGGCCCAGCGCGCTGATCAGCAGGCTCACCAGCGGCGCCGCCCAGAACAGCCGGGCGCGCAACCCACTCGTCGGCAGCGCCAGCCGGAACCCGGGATCCAGGTACAGCGCGCGCTTCGGCGCGAGCTCACCGATCGCGCGCGGCACGATCGAGCCGCCCAGCGAGTGGCAGGCCAGCACGTCCAGCCCGGTCGGCAGCGTGTCCACCAGATCCGCGGCGAAGTCGTCGAGCAGGTAGGACGAACCGCGCGGGCTGTCGCCGTGGCCGCGCAGGTCCACCGCTAGCACCGTGCACCCGCTCGCGGCCGGCGGTGCCGCGAAGTCCTCCCACAGCGCCCCGGACTGGCCGAGCCCGTGCACCAGGCCGACCGTGCGCGGGCCGTCGCCGAAGACCGTCGTGCTGAGCCTCACCCGACCCCCTCCGCTCGTCGTGATCACCAGCCTGGCCACGTGCCGCGACACCCGGTTCACCTGGTGAAAACCCGAACAGTCCCACGCGCACCGCGCGCAACCGCTATAACACTGGGTGATCCGTGCAGGCCCCACCCTGATCCCGAGGAGATCCCGTGTTCCGTTCCGCACGAATCCGCCGCGGCCTCGTCGCCTCCGTCGCCGCGGGCGCCGCGCTGCTGCTGTCCGCAGGTACCGCGCACGCGGACCTGTCCGACGGCGAGCTGCGGCAGATCACCGACCGCTACCTGTTCGAGACCTCGCTGGACGACTTCGTCGAGCTGCGGTCCGAGCAGCCGCACGCCGACCAGCTGGACTGGTCCTCCGACAGCTGCTCGTACTCGCCGGACCAGCCGCTGGGCTTCGACTTCTCCACCAGCTGCGACCGGCACGACTTCGGCTACCGCAACTACAAGGCGCAGGACCGGTTCACCGACGACGGCCGGCTGCGCGTCGACGACAACTTCAAGGCCGACATGTACTCGATCTGCGACGACGACGGGCTGTGCAAGGCGGCCGCGAACGTCTACTACGCGGCGGTGCGCCAGTTCGGCGGCGCGGGCACCTCCACCGCGGACGCGGTCGAGCAGGCCGACATCACCCCGGTGCAGGCGGACTCCGGCCGCATCGTCGGTTTCGCGTCGAAGACGCGCAGCGGCGGGACGGTCGTGTTCCAGGGCTGATCGGCAGGAGCGTGCAGGATCCGGGCGGGCGCGGTCACCGGGTGGCCGCGCCCGCCCGTCTTCGGCGGTGCCCGCGCCCGCTCCCGCCGGATAGGGTCGGCCGCGTCGATCACGACGACGTGGAAGGACGGTGCCCGATGGTGCGGCGTCAGATCCCCCGCTGGTCCGAGCTGCGCCCGCTGCTGCGGGTGGAACCGCCGAAGCTGAACCCCACCGAGCGGCGGCTGTCGAACGCGCACACCATCGCGGACCTGCGCGCCATCGCACGCCGCCGCACCCCGCGCGCGGTCTTCGACTACACCGACGGCGCCGCGGAGAGCGAGACGAGCCTGCGGCGGGCCCGGCGCGCGTTCCACGACATCGAGTTCCACCCCTCCGTGCTCCGCGACGTGTCCGAAGTGGACACGAGCACGACGGTGCTGGGCGAGCGCTCCGAGCTGCCGTTCTCACTGGCCCCCACCGGTTTCACCCGGATGATGAACCACGAGGGCGAGCCCGCGGTGGCGCGGGTCGCCGAGCGCGCGGGCATCCCGTACGCCCTGTCGACGATGGGCACCACGTCCGTGGAGGACCTCGCCGTCGCCGCGCCGCGCGCCCGCAAGTGGTTCCAGCTGTACGTGTGGCGGGACCGCGCCGCGAGCCGCGACCTGGTGCAGCGGGCGCAGGAAGCCGGGTACGAGGCGCTGATGCTCACCGTGGACACCGCGGTGGCGGGCGCGCGGCTGCGGGACGTGCGCAACGGGCTCACGATCCCGCCGTCGCTGACGGTGAAGACGATCGCGGACGGGGCGCTGCACCCGGCGTGGTGGATCAACCTGCTCACCACCGAGCCGCTGTCGTTCGCCTCCTTCCACCGCTGGGAGGGCACCGTCGCCGAACTCATCAACGAGATGTTCGACCCCTCGTTGAGCTTCGCGGACGTCGAATGGCTGCGGGAGGCGTGGGACGGCCCGCTGGTCATCAAGGGCCTGCAGAACGCGGCCGACGCGGCGAAGGTCGTGGAGCTGGGCGCGGACGCGGTGGTGCTGTCCAACCACGGCGGCCGCCAGCTGGACCGGGCACCGACGATGCTGGAGCTGCTGCCTCGGGTGCGCGAGGCCGTCGGGGACCGCGCGGAGATCCTGCTGGACACCGGCATCCTCAGCGGCGCGGACGTGGTCGCCGCGGTGGCGCGCGGCGCGGATTCCTGCCTGGTGGGGCGGGCCTACCTGTACGGGTTGATGGCAGGCGGGGAGCGCGGCGCGCAGCGGGCGGTGGACATCCTGCGCACCGAGGTGGAGCGCACGATGCGGCTGCTCGGCGTGACGTCGCTCGCCGAGCTGGACGGGTCGCACGCGACGCTGCGCACCTGACGCCCGAACGGCCCGTCCGCCCTGCGTGGCGGGGCGAGCGGGCCGTTCACCTCTCGTCGGACGGGTGTCCCGCTCAGCGCCCGGGGCGCGGGTCGAGCGGGGTGCGGCCGGTGTCCGCGGTCGCCGCGTCGCCGTCGCCGTCGATCGGGCCGGTGCCGAAGAACGCCTCGCACGGCCCGCCGATGTACTTCTCGAAGTCCGTGACGACGTGGATCAGCGACTTCCCGTCCTCGGTGGGGACGACGGACGGGCTGAACCCGCGGCAGGTGCTGCCCTGGTTGTGGTCGATGTGCACCGGGGCGTCGATCTCGCGCCAGCCGGTGGACAGGTCGGACGGGTGGTCGTTGACCATCAGGGTGCGGCCGTTGCCGGGCGCCCAGCCGCCTTCGTCGCCCGCGAGCATCTGGTAGGCGAGGACGAGCCTGCCGTTCGGGTCGTCGCCGGGCGCCCAGGTGATCGTCGGCGTGCCGAGCGGCTGCCCGCCCGTGTCCGAGACGATCTCGGTTCCGGGGTCGTAGGGGTCGCCCCAGTCCCAGCCGTCCGGCGAGGTCCGCATCCACACCGTGCAGGTGTGCACCGGGTCGAAGTTGCACATTTCGTAGGTCATCACATAGGTGCCGTCCGGCAATTGCCGAACCCCTGCCATGCCCGGCCGGACCCGGAATTCGTCCTGCTTGATCGCATCGCGTTCGTCGGTCCAGGTGATCCCGTCCTTCGACCGGATCTGCACCATTTTCTGATCGTGCGCCGGGTCCATGTCGTCCGAGTAGAACGCGACCAGATCGCCTTCCGCGGAGACGGTGAACTCCGGTTCCCAGATTCCCGGACCCGGCGGTTTGGCGACCACGTCGGACATGAAGGTCCAGTTCCGGCCGTGGTCGTCGCTGCGCCACAGCCGGACGCTGCTGGTGCGGGTCTCTTCGTCGTCGCCGACGCCGGCGGTGCCCGCCCACAGCAGGGTGCCCGCGGGCATGTCGCCGACCTGGCGGGGCAGCTCGTAGAGGGTGGAGCAGCACATGCCCTTGGCGTTCTCGCCCGCCGGGTCGCGGATCTCGCCGACGGGCTGGAAGGACTTCCCGTCGTCGGTGCTCTCGTAGATCACCGCACGTCCGGCGTTGTCCACGTAGGTCGTCATGCTGGCCAGGACGCGGCCGTTCGCCAGGCCGCCGTTCTCCAGCCGGACCAGTCTCGGGTAGCTGCTGCCGCCCTGGCGGAACATCTCGCCCTTCGAGATGTCCATCGGCACCGGGTCGGTCGCC